>JBCBZK010000210.1:0-2637 GCA_039815365.1 Pseudomonadota bacterium
CGCGCTGTTATCCAGCTCTATCGCTAACACGCCATTGCGAGCGCAATTGCGGTGAAAAATCTTGCCGAAACTGGCTGCGATCACAACGCGGATGCCAAAATCTGCCAAAGCCCATACCGCGTGTTCGCGAGATGATCCACAACCAAAATTACGCCCACCAAGCAAAATTGATGTGCCGTGGTAGGCCGGTGAATTGAGGATAAAGTCGTCGGTCAGACCTGTTTTTTCACCGTCTTCGTAGGTATAGCGCCAGCCTGCAAACAAGCCCTCGCCAAGCCCTAATTTGCTGACGCGCTTCATTTCCCGAGATGGAATGATCTGATCGGTATCGACATTGTCGATCAGTATCGGCGCAACGATACCGCTGTGAGTCGTGAATGGATTCAATGCCGTGTCACCGCGCGAACGTCGGTAATGTGTCCTGCGATTGCAGCAGCAGCGACGCTCGCCGGGCTCGCAAGGTGAGAGCGGGTTTGACTCCCTTGACGGCCACGAAAATTTCGATTGGTGCTCGTCATCACGCGCTCTTTTGGCCCGAAACTCTCGCCGCCGGCATTGAAGCATAACGAGCAACCAGGCTCGCGCCACTCGAATCCGGCTTTCTTGAACACGTCGTCGATGCCTTCTGCTTCGGCGGCAAGTTTGATCTGGCGCGAACCCGGTGTGCAAATCGCGCGCACACCGTCGGCGACTGTTTGACCGTCGAGGATTCGCGCTGCCGCGCGCAGATCACTTAAACGCGCGTTGGTACAAGAACCGATGAAAGCACCATTGATTGGTAGCCCGTCAAGCGATTGACCGGGAGACAGCCCCATGTAGTTCATCGCGCTTTGCAATTGCTCGCGGGTTTCCGCATCGACGTCGCTATCCAGTTGGGGTACAAGACCCGTAATCGGTACGGCATGCTCGGGACTTGTGCCCCAGGTGACCGTGGGCGCGATATCAGCGCAGTTCACGCGCAACGTTTTATCAAATTGCGCGCCTTCGTCCGAGCGCAGTGTTTTCCAGTAGCTCACCGCACGCTCCCACGCGGCGTCGCGTGGCGTGTAGTGTTTGTCAGCAACATACGCGAGCGTTTTTTCGTCCGGCGCGACAAGACCGGTGAACGCGGAAAATTCTACCGCCATGTTGCACAGTGTGAAGCGCGCTTCGATGTCGAGCATCTTAATCGCTTCGCCGCAAAACTCGACGGCGTGCCCGCGGGCGCCGGAAGCGCCAAACGTGCCGATCAAATGCAGAATAATGTCTTTGGCCGTGACGCCGTTGCCAAGCTCACCTTCGAACTCGACGCGCATTTGTTGCGGCTTTGCGGCGCGCAACGTTTGCGTGGCGAGGACATGCTCGCAGTCGCTGGTACCAATACCCCAACCGATAGCGGCAAGTCCGCCGAGCGTGCAGGTATGGCTATCCGGGCAAGCGACAATCAGACCGGGCAGCGCAATGCCTTGTTCGGCCGCGATGATATGAGTAATGCCATGGTTGCGGTCGTGGATATCAAACAGCGTTAGTGATGCGTCAGTCGCGTACTTTCGCAAACTACGGATGAACGCTTCGCCACCAGGCATCATCGTTTCATCACCGCGCCCGGGAAACGTATCGATAATGTGGTCCATCGTCGCGAATACATGTTCTGGATGTTTGACCGGAATGTCGCGCTCATTAAGACTACCCAGCGCGATACTGCCGGTGCGTTCGTGGACGAACACTCTGTCAACGTAGATCAGTGCCGTCCCGTCATCGAACGCTTTGACGACGTGCGGATGCCAGATTTTGTCGAAAAGGGTTGTCGTCATGATCCACAGAGGTCTGCCTGCCCGGTATCGTGTCGCGGCGTGGTTCGCCATAAGCCGTACCACGTCAAAAGTTATATTAGTATAACATTATGATTGGAGCGACATTGGGTTAGTCCGTCAGACGCAGGCCGGGGGAGAGTTCGATGGTGCAATGGCGAATGGTGGTGATGTTGTTGAGTGTGTCTGTGTGCGCATGCGCGGTATCGGAAGACGTGCCGCCGCGCGCGGTCACGCAGTCGGTCTGGCAAGAGGTGGTTGTCAGCGTGACCGACATCGAGCGTAGCGCTGCATTTTTTACCCAGATCGGCGGCTATGAAGAAAAATGGCGCGGCACAATGTCGGCTTCCGAGCGCGACGCGTGGGGAGTGCCGAGCGGCGCATCGGCCGACGTCTTGTTGCTGGGGCAGGACAATCGTAACGAAGGTTTTGTGCGCCTGGTTCGCTTTGACAACGCAGGTCGCAAAGTGCCGACGAGACCTGGTGCGCGTGCATGGGACACCGGCTGCTACTTCAGCATCATGGTGCGGATGAAAGACATGCCATCGATTTACGATGATGCGATTGAGATGGGTTGGTGGACAGAGACGCCAATCGTCAACCTGTCGTTCGGTGATTCGTTTCTGAACGTCGTGGTGTTCAAAGGACCTGATGGCGTTCAGGTGCAAGGTTACGAGCGACTCTCATTGCCTATACCTGCTGCATTTCCCGAATTCGACCGGTTTTCAGGCCCGTTTAACATGATGCAAATGGTCCGCGACAAAGAAGTGTCGTATGCCTTTTATACCGAGGTACTCGGTTTTGAAACGTTCTACAACGGTAAGCCCTATGTCGACGAAACACCGAC
>JBCBZK010000130.1:0-9893 GCA_039815365.1 Pseudomonadota bacterium
CATCCAACCAAGGCCTGCGTTGAAGCGCAGCTCAGGTGTTGACGTACCGAAGTTTGCAAAGTTACGACTGCCTGCACCATCAATAGTGTCACCACCCGCTGCTTGCTCAAGGTCATACCCGAGAATGTAGGTACCCTCGATAAACGGTGCTAACTGACCAACACTGGTCTCCATGTCGTAACGAAGACGGAAATCAACCCCGTTCGTCTCTACTGAGCTTGCGTTGATGAAGCCAACATTGATTTGCGTTACTGGCGAGCCTGGCCCGGCAACACGCTGGACGCGGGTCGGGTCGTTCGTAAACTCGTTCAGGATAGCCTGGAAATTCTCCTGCACGATCACGTCGGTGAATTCGAATGTCCAATAATCAAGATCGAGTACCAGGTTGTCTGTTGGCTCCCAGGAAACACCCAGGTTATAAGCATCAGACTCTTCCGGCACCAGATCCGGATTTGCCGATGAACGCACGGCAGCGAAGTTCGTGCCTGGGTTCAGAGGATCGGAGATCTGGTTCAGTGACGTGGAACCACCGTTCACCTGGAACAGCGATGGCGCACGGAATGACGTCGAATACGAACCGCGCAGTGTCAGGCGATCTGTAGCGCTCCAGATACCCGCGATTTTCGGGTCTGTCGTCGTACCGGTTGACCCACTGTAGTCTTCGTAACGTAATGCAATCTGCAGATCGAAGTTGTCGGCAAGCGGCAATCCGAATTCGACGAATGCGGCGTTGACGTCACGGTTGCCCGTGAAATCAGGGTTACCGATGACAAACGCGAATCGATCGGCGTTCGCAAGACTATTGTAGTCGTGAATCAATTCCTCTTTACGACGTTGCACGCCGAACGCCATGCTTGCCGCACCAGCAGGCATATCGAAAATCTCACCGGAAATGACCGCTTCAAGGGTTTGCAGTTCAGACGTTGTGTCCAAAACCTGATCGGCAATAAAGCTGTCGATGACGTCCTGTGAGTTTGGCGCAATCGAGAACGACGATGCGAACGGGTTGAAGTACTGACACGGGCCAACACCGGCTTGCGCCGTCGGGCTGGTGGCTTCACAACGTGTGCCGCCGAAACCGTTCAGCGCATTCTGGAATTCACGCGCCAGTGTGTCAGCAGTGGTATTCACGCCTTCGTTCTTCGCGCCGACGTAACTGGCTTGCCAATACCAACCACCGTCAAGCTCGCCTTCGAGTCCGAAGCTTGTACGCCAGGTATCAATCTCGTTAACCGACGGTGAAGGGTCACCACCGTTACCGATCGCCCGCCCGAAATAGTTAACCGTTTGGCCAAACGGGTTGTTCGGATGGGTCGCCGGAATCGATGGGAATCGCAAGTTCGGGAACGTTGGTGAGTTACCCCGTTGCGAGCGGTTACGCGCGAATGAAAACTCGCCGTACGCCTCGATTGAATCGGTCAATTGGTACTTCGCTTTCGCATAACCGTTCAAACGGGTTTCGTCCGCTTGCAGGTTAAAGAAATCACCGAAATCGAACCGGCACAGACCAATGTCCAGACCCGGAACCGTTCCCGGTGGTGCCAGCAATTGCGGGATACCGCCGATGAACGCACCGTCAATCGCCGACGTTTCACAACCTGTCGGGTCGATGAAAGGCGTTGCGCCGATGAAGTAGGAACCCGGGCTACCCAGGCTGCTGCTGTCATCGATCGGGCGGCTGAGGCGTTTCTCCGCCGTCGTGAGTGGCGTGCGATCGGTGAAACTCAAAGCGGCGATCAAGCTCGTCCGCTCACCTTGCGCGCCGAACAGACCTTGCAGCACGTACTCGCTGGCATCACCTTCATCCGAGACTGTCTGGTAGTCAGCAGAAACCTCAAACCCTTCGAAATTATCGCGGGTCAGGAAATTCACCACACCGGCGACGGCGTCTGATCCATACAGCGCCGCAGCACCGTCTTTCAGAATCTCAATGTTGTCGACAGCGATCATCGGCACTAGTGAGCTGGTATCAACGAAGTTCAAACCGTCGTTGGTTGGCAGCCCGGTAAGCACCTGTCGCTTGCCGTTCAGCAACACCAGTGTCGACGCAACGCCGAGACCGCGCAGGTTGAAGTTCGAGGTACCGACGGTTGAGTTCTGAGTGAACGCATCCGGGTTATTCTGCGAACCGGTATTGATCGTTAGTGTCTGGATCACATCGGCAAAGTTCTTTGCGCCGATTTGTTCCAGCTTGGTGGCGTCGACCGAGTCGATCGGCGATGGAGAATCAAACTGCGATGTGCGACGAATATACGAGCCGGTTACAACCACCTCGTCAATTGCCTCGCCATTCTCTCCGGATGTTTGTGCCAGTGTTGGCGTGCTCGCCAACAACATACAGGATAACGGCGCTGCCGCGATCCATGACGGTTTATATTTCACGAATTGTACCCCCCGCTTTCGACAAGCGATTAACGTAGCCTTCTCCCAAAAGCCACAAATGCTAACGACACGCCAGCATGAAGGTGTTGTTATACGCCAACGAGCCGCTAAGAATCAAATGTAACAAAGCACTCAGTGTTGTTTTTCCGCACCGCAACATTTTTTGGCATGGCTGCAGCAATCCCTGGAGCAAAAAAAAGGCAGACCTGAAAGGCCTGCCTTTTTGCAACTATCCTGAAGCGGATGTCGCCGTCTTTAGTAGTTCCACTGCAACGCGACAGAGAACGACGAGCCTGGATCTTGCTCGAACACGACCACGCCTTCACGTTCAATCTGCGTTTGCTCACCGAGCATGTTGCGCGCTTTAGCATTGAAGATCAGTCGATCTGTCGGATACCAGCTGTAGGTGAAATCCAGACCATTGAAGGGCTGCTCGAATGCGTCTGGTGCGCCGTTACGACCTGAGGAGTACAAGCGCTCCCCGAAGACGTTGAACACCATCGTCGCAGCATGCTTGCCGCTCGCCGCGTCCCAACCTAGCGTCACGTTTGCGACGTAGTTGGAAGCAGACGCGAGTTGGCGCTCAGGATTCGTCGGTGCATCCGCGGCCAAACCGGCAACCAACTCGGAGTCTTGCACCGTGAGGTTGCCCTGGATAAAGAAGCCTTCCCAGCGCTCACCAAGAACCCCAAGGTTCTGCAACGCTTCCAGCTCAATACCGTACACTTTCGCGGAGTCAGCATTGATAATCTCGCGCGCAATCGTTGTGTCACTGGCCGCAGACTCAAAGAACTCGATCGGATCCGTGATGTCTTTGTAAAACAGGCTCACAGTGTAATTGTTGCCGTTACTCGGGAACCACTCGGCGCGCACGTCAAAGTTGTCAACCGATGCAGGACGCACACCTGGGTTGCCGTCAACCAGATCACCGGTCACAGGATCAATATAGCTGGCGTCCGTGATCTCACGAAGATCCGGTCGGACTGCTGTCTGACTGTAACCAAAACGCATTTGGAACGTCTCCGCCATCCAATCACTGATGTAGGTCACTGCAAGCGACGGGAATAAGTCATCGCTTTGGAAAGACGCGTTCGCCAGTGCGACCGGGTCTTGCGTGACCTGCGGATCGGTTTCGGTGAAACCCAACGGGTTCCAGTCAAGGGCGACCTGTCGGTAGTCTTCCCAGCGCAGTCCGGCGTTGACGCGCCAGCGATCATCAAACGTCCAGTCGATTTGTCCGAACGCTGCATCTGTCAGTGTTGCTGCCAAGTAACTCTGATTGTTCGTGCCCTGACGGTTAAAAACGAAATTGTTATTCGGATTCAAAATGTTCTCATCGGAGAACACCTCGCCGAGTGGGCCTGCCAATACGTCTGCGTTTTCGACGTCCAATGCCCCAATACTAAACTGCGTTTGGCGATACTCACGCGCTTTGCTGTCCGTATCCCAACCAACGGTCAGATCAATCACGCTGCGTGCCGTATTGAATGGCAACGTGATGCTCAACCCGCTTGATTCCAATTCGTCATCGAGATCGGTAAAACGATAATCGGCCGCGGTCGCATCCAAAGTGACCGCATCGGAGATGACCTGGCCGGTCACCGGGTCTGTCACTGTTTGCGACGAAATATTGACCTGATTAGGAATACTCGTTGCTGCTTCCGAATTCGACACATACCAATTGATTTTGGTCGCCGTCGGCAAGAAACTGAAGATATTCGAAAACGATCCGAGCGTCTCGCGCGTGAATTCGCCTAGTGTGTGCTCGCCGCGCACCTGATTGACGAGCATGTCACGCTCTTCATAGAGGAAACGATAATCGCGGAAACCGATGCCATCTGGGACCTCGCGGTTTTCATTGAAGAAGTCCAACACCGCAGTTTCATCATCAGTGTTGCGCAGGTACAACGACGTGGTGGTGATTTCATGATCCTCGCCGTAACGAACACCGAAGTTCGCGATACCCGAGATGTTCACAGAGCGCGTTGACTCAACTTCGGTTGCGATGCGCTCTTCGGGAAAGTTGAAGTTACGCTGGCGCGTGGTTTCTTCACGCCAATTGTTGCCATAGGTACCACCGACGAGAAAGCCCGCTTCCCAGTTCTCGCTCAGCACGAAGTTGTTACCGACGCTGGCCTTGAAATCAATATCCGGAGAAACGCTTTCTTCTTGCAGGCTCACGTTTCGGTTGAGCTGCGTCGCGAGTTCTCGGTTCAACGCCAATGCCTGTGAATTTGCTTCCAACGTCGTTAACGTTGGGTCGCTGCGCTGGATGAACGTCTGCAGACCAGCGACATCAACGCGCCCCTGATTTGCTACGACCGTGTTGAACAAATCTTGTGACAACGCACGGGTACCGTCATCGGTACCCCAGTCATCATCGCCACCGCCAGCGTAGGTAAATGCGTTACCGCTCGTTTGTGAATTGAAGCCGCTGCCGATCTCAAACTGGGCAACGAACCGATCCGGAATGCCTTTGGTGCGCACATCAACACTGCCACCGGCAAAGTTAGCCGGCATATCCGCAGTGTACGCTTTTTGTACACGCAGTGACTGAACGATTGCTGTGGGAAAAATGTCGAGCGGTATCACGTTACGCGTAAGGTCAGGCGACGGAATTCTTGCGCCGTTCAGTGTGCTTTGCGAGTAGCGCTCGCCAAGACCGCGGATGTAAACGAACTGGTCGTTGACCAGTGTCAACCCTGGCACACGCTTTAACGCAACGGCAACCGTGGAGTCACCCAACCTGCTGATCTGGTCAGCGCCGAGCAAATCTGTCACTGCCGCATCATCCATTCGCTCAACGACCAGTGACTGGCTGCTATTCAACAACCGCCCAAGCGTCACGATTTCATCGATCGGCGCTTCCAGTTGTGGCGAGGCGATGGAACCACCTTCTTCATCGGTAGCGTCTTCTGCTTCCTGGGCAGATGCCAACGGCGCCACCATAAGACTAGCGAGATAGACGGATGAGAGAATTTTCCAAGATTGCTTCATTTTAAAACCCAATTTTCAAAGCAAATGCGGTGTATGCACTACTGCGCCATTAACCACTTTTAGAATCGTAAGGCGCCGCACTTGTGCTGCACGGCGCCTCACTAATTTGAGGTACCCATCACGCCCAAACCATGCGCGTGATGGGTACTCATCGACCGTGGCTACCGGACTACGGTGTGAACCACAGGTTTGCATCACGTGTGCCGTTCTCGTCGCGCAGGCCGAACGTCCAGCCTTGCGTCCAATCATCAGCACCGCTGACCACGCCGCCGATATAGGCATTGTTGACCGGCGTCAGCATAGGATCAGCACCGTCAATCAACAGCGAAGATGCCATGTCGAGGGAGTAGTAACCGTCGGTTGCATCGAGCAACTGAAGGTCAGTATCCGCGTTAGATGTCGGGTTAACGATCCCGGTCAGCGTTGCGAATGCGTTGCCATTCGCTTCAGCAAATGTCTGCTCTGAGAACGTTCCACCGCGTTCGCGCTCTTCGCAGGCGAAACCCGTGCCGGAGATAACCAAGTCGCCGTCTGTAGCGGCTGTTTGAGAGCGGTTATCGATGCGCAGGCAGTAATTGTCGTTGGCAGAGGTAGCGTCGTTCGCGCCATAAGATGCAATGACGAGCGAGTCGTTGATCGTTGGGAAAAGACCTTCACGCAAGCGCCAACCCGCGCCTGGATCGTGCGTTGCAGTAGCTGCGCCATTGGTAGAAATGATGCAGGTCAGGTTGTTGATGACCGGACGAGAGTTGATCCCCTGAGCAATCGTTGCTTCGACTTCCGGATCTGTGAGATCACCGAATGAGCCGATGCCGTCTGCCTCGATGCAGTGGTTACCGTCGGTCTCGTTCTGGATGACCAGAGCGTTGGTAATCGTGCCTGAATAACCTTCATCGATGTCGATCGCATCATCGCGGACGTACATTGCCAACAGGTTGGTGAAGTTCACCGCGCCGCCAAACATCTCGATGCCATCGTCGAATGTGGAGTAAACCTGCAGATTCTCGATCAGCGTGTTACGACCAACGCCGCCGAACGAAATGCCGTTCAGCTCGTCACCGTTACCGACGGTTGCGCCAGTGTGCTTGACAATCACGTATTCAAGGCGACCAGAGCTATCGTCGTTGTTTGCGCCACCGTATTGCGACTCATCCAGACCCGCTGCGCCTTCAGCGTCAACGTGGCAGTCAGCTGTCGCAAGATCACCGCCAGCAACCGTGCCGGTGTAGGCGCACTTGTTTGTGACGCCGAAGCCATTGATGACCATGCCGCCCCACTGCTGTACCGCATCGAACGCAACCGTGCCGTCGACATCGGACTGAGACGTGAAGGTGATCGGCGCATCAGCGCGGCCAACCGCAAACATCTGTGAGCCACGGTTGATGATCAAAAAGTCAGCATTCGTCTGCCAAGCCAACGTCGCGCCAGCTTCAACCGTCAATACTGGACCATCGCCGCCTTCTGTGATGTTAGCCGCTGCAAGACCCGCGTCGGTATCGAATGTTTCACCAATGAACAGGCTACCTTCGAAGATATGGGCACCGCCATTCGCCAACGCTGGAATCGTCAGGTCGACGGTGATGTTGTTGCCTGCGTCAGCGAAAGATGGGGCATACACGCAGTTTGTGCCGTCGAAGGTACCCGAGATTTCCTGACCGCCGCTGTTCGTGTAGCTAGCGCAGACGTCGTTTGCACTGCCGCCGGTATTCGTGCTGGTCGTGTTGTTACTGTTGGTCACAGCTGTGACTGGCTCAATATTGATATCGCCACCGCCACAACCGGCAAGTGCAGACAAAGCAATGACGCCTGTAATCAGGGTAGTGCGCTTCATGGGAAAGACTCCGCTTAAATAAATAATATGATGCTTGGGTGAGCGCACCATTGAATCGCGACATCGGCCGTTGGGACCGGAGCTTAGCGACTACTCTGACGCGCCGTGCAAGAAGTTCGGGCGGAACACTAGGACGGGACTGTGAAAGTAAAATGACACATGTATTACAGAAATATGACAGTCGATAGATGTCAGGTACTTACGCGGTATACCCGCGCTATCGAAGCGCCCGCTGACGCTTTGTCGCTGGCAAATTTCGTGAACTCGCGCACGGTATCGGTATGATATGCGTGGTTCCAAAACAACAGAGCGATAATGACTGCCACAACCACACCGCCACCGCTTAGCGTAATCGGCGTGCCTGAACACTTTAACTTGGCGTGGTATGCGCTTGCGGAGGAAGGCCTCATCGAGTGGACGGACGTCGCCGAAGGCACTGGCGCCATGCTCGAGATGCTGCAAAATGGCGATGCAGATGTAGCACTGACCCTCACCGATGGCGCCGTCGCCGGTATCGCCAAAGGAATCCCTGTCCAGGTGAGCGGCTGTTACGTCGAATCCGCGTTAGTCTGGGGGGTGCATGTTGCTGCGAATAGCGCGTCCCACAAACCCGGGGACATTGTCGGGCAACGGTTTGCGATCAGCCGTTATGGCTCTGGGTCACACCTGATGGCGAACGTCTATGCACAGTCGCGGCAATGGCCAGATGAGTCGCTCGAGTACGTTGTCGTCAATACGCTGACCGGTGCCCGGCACGCGCTGCCCAGCGGCGACGCCGAAATTTTCCTTTGGGAGGTGTTTACAACGAAACCTTACGTTGAAGCCGGCGAGTTTCGCCGGATCGACGCCATACCCACGCCATGGCCCGCTTTCGTTGCCTGTGTTCATCGCGATGCCAGTGCGACGACAAAAGCGCGCACCAGCGACATACTCACCGCCGCGTTGGCACGTGCTGCGGCGTTGCGCAAGGCGCCCAACGCAGAAAACACGTTCGCTAAACGGTTCGGCCTCAAACCCGACGATGCGCGTGAGTGGCTGAAACAAACACGTTGGTCGCAAGACGGCGCCATTAGCGACGCTACCATTGCGCAGACAGCGCAGGTGCTGCAACAGGCCGATATTCTTACCGTCGATCAGGTCGCGTCGCTAAACCACTGGCGCGCGTAACAACAGGAAAACGCTATGGAACTGTTCTGGTGCCCAAAAACACGCGCGTCACGGGCCGTGTGGATCCTCGAAGAGGCCGGCTGCACTTACACCAAGACGCTCATCGATATCCGCGACGAAGACGCGAAAGCGCATCGGGGCTTTTTGGCCGCCAGCCCAATGGGGAAAGTGCCGGCGCTTGCGGACGGCGACGCCGTTCTCGCAGACTCATCCGCCATTTGCCTGTATGTCGCTGACCGCTATGCCTCCGGGACACTCGCACCAGCCATTAATGCGCCCGAGCGTGCACAGTTTTTGTTTTGGATGTTATATGCCGGCAGTGTCATGGAGCCGTGCATGGCGGAAGGCTTTGGAACAGCGCAGGCAAATCGCAGCGCACATGGTTGGGGCGATTTTGCCAGCATGGTCGAGACGCTTGAGGCACGACTGGCATCAAGACCGTGGATCATGGGGGAAGATTTCTGCGCTGCTGACGTCATGATCGGCAGCACGGCTGGATTCATGAAGATGTTCGGCATCCTGCCTGAGTCGCACGTGATCGAAAGCTACCTGAAGCGGTGTAGCGAGCGACCAGCGTATCAGCGCTCACAAGACGAGCCCGAATTGCCGTGACCCGGCTCAGCGAATGAAGGTTGATGCCGGCCCGCACCAAGCGCTGTCATGCTGCACAAAGCCGAGCGCCGGGTAGTATTCTTGCGCTGCCGGAGCGCTGAGCAAGATGATCTGACAATCGCTCGCCAGCAATGCCGCAGTATGGCGAATCAGTGCTTTGCCAATGCCGCGATTTTGATAGTCAGCATCGACCGCCAGATCTGACAGGTAGCAGCAGTACGCAAAGTCCGTTACGGACCGCGCGACGCCAACGAGCTCGTTGCCGTCCCATGCGGTCATCAGGATATCAGCGTTCAACACCATCGATGCGATCCGCGGTCTCTCTTCAACCGGTCTGCGTTCAGCAAGCCCCGAACGTCGCAAAAGTGCAATAAACTGATCGGCGTCGATAGGCTCTTCATCGGTGTAGCTGATGACTGCCTGCGTACTGTCACTCATTGCCAATACCATGGCTGCGACTGGCGATCACCGGTCACCACTTCGTTCAGCGTCGCAGCGTCATACAGCCGACCATTCAGCATCACCATCGAAACCTGATCCGACTTGAAAATGTCTATACTGACATCAGCATCAAGAATGACCAGGTCAGCAAGCTTGCCCGCTTCAAGTGACCCCAGATCATCTGCAAAGCCCAAATGCCTTGCTGGCTGGGTGGTTGCAGTAGCCAACGCCTCTATATGACTCATCCCGCCTTGAGCGAAACCCCACATTTCCCAATGGCTACCAAGCCCCTCCCGCTGACCATGCGCGCCGATGCTAACGGCTACACCGGCGTCAGCCAGCTGCTTGGACGTGCGCGCACTGACGGACTGGGTGTCCATCCGGACGAGGCAGCATTGGGCGCGCCTGCGGCGGTGTACCAATGAGGGTCAATAAGATCACCCTTTGGTCCGTCGACCTGACC
>JBCBZK010000083.1:0-15582 GCA_039815365.1 Pseudomonadota bacterium
ACCGGACTGTGGGCTTACATCGCAACCATGATCGCTTGATGCGCAACGTTCGCCGCAGCGCTTTGGTGCCTTACAGCGCGATGCAGATGTTTGCGCTGGTTGATGACGTCGCCGAGTACCCTGCGTTTTTGCCGTGGTGCACCGACGCTGTGATTCATGAGCGTGATGGTTATGACGTGCGTGCAACGCTTGAGCTGAGTCGTAGCGGTGTTGCCAAGCGGTTCACGACCCGCAACGTCGGCACGCCCGGTGAGCGCCTCGAGATGCATTTGGTTGATGGCCCGTTCAGTCATCTCGAAGGTACCTGGCTGTTCGAACAGTTGGGTGATGAGGGAAGCAAGGCTTCATTGCATATCGATTTTGAATTCACCTCACCGATGGTCGGCATGCTGTTCGGCAGTTTCTTCGAGCAAACCTGCAATTCGCTGGTCGATGCTTTCACGCAGCGAGCGCGAGCGGTTTACGGCTAACGATGGATCAACAAGCGGCAGATGCGTTACCTGTCGAAGTGGTTTACGCAACACAACACAAACAGCGCGTGATTGCGCTGGAAGTGGCCGCAGGCTCTAGCGCTAGAGATGTCGTTCGAGCAAGCGATATTGCCGCAGTATTTCCTGAAGCAGAGATTCCACAAGCGCCACTGGGTATTTGGGGAGAGGCGTGCGACGACAATACGCTCGTGCGCGCTGGCGATCGTGTCGAGATTTATCGTGCGTTACCGAATGATCCAAGGGCACTGCGGATGCGTCTGGTGGCCGAGGGCAAGACTATGGGCACCAAGTCTGGGTAAGCGTCAGGGCGTGTCGTCTTCCTCGGCGTCCGCGTTTGCATCGATACTGGTCAGCGGTGGCTCATCGCGCTTGTCGATTTTGGTCACCACGCCGTCCTTGAAGTGAACGGTGATGAATGCCTGCGTCTTGGGTGCCTTACGACCGATGCGTTGATGATAAACGTAATCCCAGCGATCGGCGTTGAACGGATCATCGATCAGCGGCGTGCCAAGCAGGAATTTCACCTGACTCGGGGTCATGCCGACTTTCACCTGCTCGACATCGTCCGATTCGGCGATGTTGCCTTGCTGGATCGCCAAGCGATAGACGCAGCCCTGAAGGCAAACACACGCTACGGCTAACGCCGCGAGACGCTTGATGGTCGATATTTTCATTGCTTTTGAACTACCCCAACACGCTGGACGATCTGTAGAACCCGTCGCCCTTATCCGGCGCGCATGATACCTTAATGCCTCGTTGGTGGGACACTTGTTAACGACAATGATTCCCTCGGGCATTCAGGATGTCCGCCAAAACCCTTCTATTCGTTATTTTTTGAGCGATTTTCGAGGCCCCATGGAAGCAAAAGTTCAACGTAGTGATTTGCGCAAAGCCGGGTTGAAGGTGACGCTGCCGCGCCTCAAGATTCTCGAAATACTCGAAGGATCCCAATCGCGCCATCTCAGCGCTGAAGACATTTATCGTGAGCTGCTCGAATCGGGAGAAGACATTGGTCTGGCGACGGTCTATCGCGTTTTGACGCAATTCGAGACAGCAGGGCTTGTGTCACGACAGAATTTTGAGGGCACCAGCTCGGTGTTCGAGCTAGACGACGGCAGTCATCATGACCATATGGTAGATATGGACAGCGGCGACGTCATTGAATTTGTCAGCGACGAGATCGAAAAGCTGCAGTACGAAGTGGCCGAGAAATACGGCTACGAGTTGCACGACCACAGTCTTGTGCTCTATGTGAAGAAAAAGCCGGTCTAGCTGACGCGAATCACAGCGCAAGCATTTCGCGGGCGTGCTCGCGCGACGCATCGGTGATATCAACACCCGTCAGCATCCGTGCGATTTCCTCCACCCGATCTTTGTCGTTAAGCGTATCAATTCGAGTGTGCGTGCTTTTGCCATCGGTGATTTTGACGACCTTGTGATGATGGTTCGCCTGACCGGCGACTTGCGCCAGATGCGTCACCGCGAGCACCTGGCAGCCGGATTGCGCTAATTCACGCATACGCTGTCCGACGATTTCGGCGACTGCGCCGCCGACGCCGGCATCAACTTCATCAAAAATCATGCTGCCTACGGCATCATGTCTACCGGCGGCAACCTGAATAGCGAGACTGATACGTGAGAGCTCGCCGCCCGAGGCCACTTTGCCCACGGGCTTAGGCGGTTGACCGGGGTTCGCGCTGACGAGCAATTGCACACGATCCTGGCCGTGACGTTGTGGCGCATCCTGATCGTGCGGCTCTACGTCAACCTCAACCCGACCACCCGGCATGCCGAGCGTTTGCATCCCTTTCGTCACTTCCGCGGCAAACGTCTTGGCAGCTTTACGGCGCGCTCGAGTAAGTTTGGCTGCAGTTGATTTGAGTGCAGCTAAGTGCTTTTGGCAGTCTGCCGCAAGTGCATCAAGCGTTTCGTCTGCTTGTTGCAAAGCGGTGAGTTCCTGACGCAAGCGATCGGTGTGTGCCGGTAACGCATCAGGCTCGATGTGGTGTTTACGCGCCAGTCTTTGCAAGTCCGCAAGGCGTTGCTCGACATACTCTTGCCTTGCCGGATCCGCTTCGATGTCATCAAGATAGCGTCGCAGGCTTTCGGCGGCTTCATTCACGCTCACTTCAGCCTCGCTGAGCAGCGCAACAATATCGGCAACTTTCGGGTCAATCGCATGAATGGCCTGAATGCGACGCTGCGCCTCGGCCAGGTGCGACTGTGCGTTCGTTGGCTCGCCGTCGTAGAGCGCCGTGATCGCGCTTTGACCGTCCTCTGCAAGCTGACCAGCGTTCGCAAGCCTGTCCCGCTCAGGGACGAGTTGTCCATGCTCGTCGGCGGTCGCGTTCAGTGCGTCGAGCTCAGCAAGTTGGAACTCAAGGAACGCGAGTTTCTCGTCGCGTTGCTCTGATGCCTCGCGCATGGCATCGAATGCGTCATGTGCCTTGCGCCAGATCGCGTGACTGTCGGCAACTGCGGCGAGCTGTTTGTGCAGACCGCCGCGATGGTCCAGCAAAGCGCGCTGCTGATCATTGCGTTGCAGCGTTTGGTGCTCATGTTGCCCGTGGATGGTTACCAGCAATGCGCCGATCGTCTTTAAGCTCTGTACCGGCACAGGGTTGCCATTGATAAATGCACGCGAGCGGCCATCTCGGCTGATCACCCTTCGCAAATGACAGTCGCCGTCGGCGTCGAGCGTCATGTCCGCGAGCCAGCGAGCGGCGGGGCTGTCGTCGTCAAGAATGAACCCTGCGTCGATTTCAGCGCGTTGCTGTCCTACGCGGATGCTGTCGCTCGAAGCGCGCGCACCTAGCGCGAGCCCAAGCGCGTCAACTAGGATCGACTTACCGGCGCCCGTCTCGCCGGTCAGTACATTCATGCCACTGCCGAATTCGACCGTGACGTCGTCAATAATGGCGAAATGACGTACATGTAACGCGCTTAGCATCGTTCAGTCCTGATCGCGATTCTTGCGGCGACGCGAATTTGCGCCCCAGTTAAGCTTCGAGCGGAGCAACTCAAAATAGTCATACCCTGGCGGGTGAATGAGCTTCAGGCGTTGCTCGGCAGCCTTTATGCTCAAGGTATCGCCGCTGTCGAGCGGCGCGAGAAACTGGCCATCTACGCTGATTTCTGCCGCGGTCTCGTAATGGCCCGTGCGTTGCACCTCGATATGGACAGTCGATGGCAGCACGATCGGTCGGTCGCTGAGTGTGTGTGGGCACACTGGAACCAATGCGATCGCCGACACACCAGGCTGCATAATCGGGCCGCCACACGACAGCGCGTAGGCTGTCGAGCCCGTCGCGGTTGCGGCAATCAAACCGTCGCCGGCGTGGTCGTTCACGAACGTACCATTGACGCGGGTCTGAAAGTCGATCATTCGGCCTGTGTCGCAGCGACCCAGCACGACGTCGTTCATTGCGAGTGCACTGGCAATCTCGGTGCCATCGCGCGTGACGCTTGCTTGCAGCAAAAGGCGCGTCTCGCTCAGCGCCTCATCGTTGAGCACCGCCGTCAATGACGCCTCGACCTCATCCGGCGAGATGTCTGTCAAAAACCCCAGGCGCCCGAGATTGATACCGAGTAACGGGATATCTTTGCCAACAGCAACGCGCGCGGCGTACAGCATGGTGCCGTCTCCGCCAATCGCGATGAACAGGTCTGCCAGATCGGCGAGCTCCGATTCGGCGACGCGCTCGGCTTCAACGTCCTCGCTCGCTTCGGCGACCAAAACGCGCACGCCGGCGCGGTCCAGCCACTGCGCGACGCTGCGCATCTGGCGTTGAACGATGGCGTGATCGGGCTGGCCGAACAGTGCTGCTATGCTAAACATTCTGATAGTCTGACGTGAAGCTGCGTTCCCGGCAAACTTCGCGAGTTGAATGGGCGCTGCAGGAAGTGGCATGTTAGCTTGGTGTACCAGCGGGTTATCGCGCGCCGTGGCATCGTGAGGCGAGTAGCAATGACGGATGACAACAATCAGGAACAACCGTCCCCGCGTGCGCGCAAATTACTGCGCGCTCTGATCGATCGTTATGTCACCGACGGGCAACCGGTCGGCTCACGTACATTGGCGCGTGACGCCGGTCTTGAGCTGAGCCCGGCAACCATTCGCAATGTAATGTCGGATCTCGAAAGCATGGGGTTTGTGAGCGCCCCGCATACCTCGGCAGGTCGCGTCCCGACACCTCAGGGTTACCGTTTCTTCGTTGATTCACTGATGCGCGTCAAACCGATGGATGCTGGCAAAATCGGTGAACTGCAGCGCCAGCTCGCAACCGATGCAGGTGACCAGTCTGCCGTGATGTCGCAAGCCTCCAGTCTGCTCTCACAGTTCACTCACATGGCAGGCGTCGTGACCGTCCCACGGCCCGAGCGCGTGACACTGCGCCAAATTGAGTTCCTGCCGCTGTCCGACAAACGCGTTTTGGCGATTTTGGTGATTAACGCGAGTGAAGTGCAAAACCGCGTGTTATTGACGAATCGTGAGTACTCGCAGAGTGAGCTGCAGATGGCCGCCAATTTCATCAACAGCAAATGTGCGGGTCTGGAGCTCGCAGCGATCCGCGGTGTGATTGTTGACGAGCTCGACCGTGCACGTGCGTCGATGAACCAGGCGATGGTGGATGTGGTCAGCGTTGCGCAGACGGCGATAGACAGCGGTGCTGTGCCGGAAGGCGAGTACATTATGGCCGGCCAGACCAATTTGATGGATTTCTCCGAGCTCTCCGATGTAGACAAGCTCAAACGGCTGTTTGAGGCGTTTAACCAAAAGCGTGATTTACTTGATCTGCTGGATCGCAGCATCGAGGCGAGCGGCGTGCAGATCTTTATTGGCGAAGAATCCGGTTACCAGATGCTGGATGATTGCAGCGTTGTGGCCTCGCCGTATGTTGTTGACGACGAAGTGGTAGGGGTTCTCGGCGTGATCGGACCCACCCGAATGGCCTATGAGCGGGTGATTCCTGTGGTCGATATCACTGCAAAATTATTGAGCACGATCTTGAATTCGAGAACTGAGGCCCAATAGCGTCTCCCAAGCACGGATTTCGGGTCTTTTGCCCGACGCACACACTTTGGGAGTGGATGAATGAACGAATCGAACGCAGACGGACCCAAGACGCCGGAGTCCAGGGCAGAGGCGTCCGATCCGCATGTAACGATCTCAGACGAGGCCGTTGCTGCACAGGCAGAAGATGCCAATACCGATACAGCGACGGACGCACTTGGCGAGGCTGAGGCAAAGGCCGCTGAGAACTGGGACAAGTACCTGCGTGCTGTCGCAGAGCTCGATAACGTGCGCAAACGCGCCCGTAAAGACGTTGAGAATGCGCGCAATTTTGGCATTGAGCGTTTTGCTGGCGAGTTGTTGGCGGTCAGCGATAGCCTGCAGGCAGCTATCGCGAATGGCGCTGAGGCGAGCGCTGAGAGTTTGCTGGAAGGCAGTGACGCAACCTTGCGATTGTTGATGACGACGCTTGAGAAGTTCGGCGTCAGCGAGGTCGACCCACTGGGAACGCCGTTTGATCCGCAACTGCATGAGGCGATGACGATGGTGCCGAGCCCCGATGCCGAACCCAATAGCGTGATCGACGTGATCCAGAAGGGTTACACGTTGAATGGGCGGTTAATCAGACCGGCGCGCGTCATTGTGGCGTCTGCGCCGGCTTGAAACTGCGGTATTGCGCCCCCAAATAAAACACCAAGATATTGAATATGCCGGTCAGACGAAATGTGGGCCGTTTAGTGAGGACTAAAAATGGGTAAGGTAATTGGAATCGATCTCGGCACGACGAACTCGTGTGTCGCGGTGATGGAAGGTGACTCAGCACGCGTCATCGAGAATAGCGAGGGCGATCGCACGACACCGTCGATTGTCGCGTTCGCGAAAGACAGCGAAGTGCTCGTCGGGCAATCTGCCAAGCGTCAGGCCGTCACAAACCCCACGAACACGGTGTTTGCAGTCAAGCGCTTGATCGGTCGACGATTCGAGGACGACGTCGTTCAGCGCGATATGGACATGGTTCCGTACACGATTGCGAAAGCCGATAATGGTGACGCATGGGTTGAGGTCGACGGTAAGAAAATGGCTCCGCCTGAAGTGTCTGCGCGGGTTCTCATGAAAATGAAGAAAACCGCAGAAGACTACCTCGGCGAGACGGTGACCGAAGCCGTCATCACGGTGCCTGCTTACTTCAATGATTCGCAACGTCAGGCAACGAAAGACGCCGGCAAGATCGCGGGCCTTGAAGTTAAGCGTATTATCAACGAGCCAACCGCGGCAGCGCTTGCTTATGGCATGGACAAAAAACGCGGTGACCGCACCGTCGCTGTTTATGACCTGGGTGGCGGTACGTTCGATGTGTCTGTGATTGAAATTGCAGAGGTCGATGGCGAGCATCAGTTCGAAGTGTTGGCGACGAACGGCGATACGTTCCTCGGCGGCGAGGATTTTGACCTCAAGATCATTGACTATCTTGCTAGCGAATTCCTGAAAGAATCCGGCGTTGACATCAAGAAAGACCCGTTGGCCATGCAGCGACTCAAAGAAGCGGGTGAGAAGGCGAAAATTGAGCTCTCCTCGCAACAGCAGACTGAAGTCAACCTGCCGTACATCACAGCAGACGCCAGTGGCCCTAAGCACTTGAATATCAAGTTAACGCGCGCAAAGCTTGAATCACTCGTCGGTGATTTGATTTCGCGGACGATTGAGCCGTGCAAAGTTGCATTGAAAGACGCCGGTCTCAAGGTGAGCGATATCGAGGACGTGATTCTTGTTGGCGGCCAGACTCGCATGCCGAAAGTTGCTGAGGAAGTTCAGAACTTCTTCGGTAAAGAGCCACGCCGTGACGTTAACCCTGACGAAGCGGTTGCGATTGGCGCTGCGATTCAGGGTGGCGTGTTGTCGGGCGACGTCAAAGACGTGTTGCTGCTCGACGTGACGCCGTTGTCGCTTGGTATTGAAACGATGGGCGGTGTCATGACCAAGCTCATCGATAAGAACACCACGATTCCGGCGAATGCTGAGCAAGTATTTTCGACAGCTGATGACAATCAGTCTGCGGTGACCATTCACGTGCTGCAGGGTGAGCGCGAACGCTCGGGCGACAACAAATCTCTGGGTCGTTTTGATCTCAAGGATATTCCGCCCGCACCGCGCGGTATGCCGCAGATCGAAGTGACCTTCGATATCGATGCGAACGGTATTCTGAACGTGTCGGCGAAAGACAAAGCAACCGGTAAGAGCCAGAATATTGTGATTAAGGCATCGAGCGGTTTGTCTGACGATGAGATTGACGCGATGGTGTCAGATGCTGAAGCCCATGCCGAGGATGACCGCAAGTTCCGCGAGCTTGTCGACGTGCGCAATCAGGCTGATGGTCTTGTGCATGCGACCGAGAAGTCGCTCGAGGATCTAGGCGACAAGGTCGAAAGCAGCGAGCGTGGAGCGATTGAATCAGCGATCGCTGATGTCAAGACCGCACTTGCCGGTGATGATAAAGATGCTATTGAGGCCAAGTCGAAGGCGCTGGCCGAGGCTTCAGCTTCAATGGCGCAGAAAGCTTATGAGCAATCACAGGCAGATGAAGCGGGCGCAGCAGACGGTGATGCGTCAGCTGCGGCAGCAGACGATGTTGTCGATGCTGAGTTTGAAGAAGTGAAGGACGACGACCAGAAGTCGGCGTAACGCATCGATGTGACATGCAAACGGGCCGCGTGCTGGTGTGATACCGGTGCGCGGCTGTTGTATGAATGTCGGGTATAAAAGCTAAGAGTACGCAATGGCAAAACGTGATTACTACGAAGTGCTGGGGGTTTCCAAATCCGCAGAAGCCGGGGAGCTGAAAAAAGCATACCGGCGCTTGGCGATGAAACATCATCCGGACCGAAACCCGGACGATGCGGACGCTGAGGCGCGTTTTAAAGAAGCCAAAGAAGCCTACGAGGTGCTTTCCGACGATCAAAAGCGTGCTGCGTATGATCAGTTCGGTCATGCTGGCGTTAGCAACAGCGCGTCGGGCGGGGCAGGCCAGGGCGGCTTCGGCGGCGCCGAGTCGTTCAGCGATATGTTTGGCGACGTGTTTGGCGATATTTTCGGTGGCGCACGGCGCGGCGGGGGCGGACGGCAAGTATTCCGCGGCGCAGACTTGCGTTACGAGCTTGAAATGTCGCTGGAACAAGCGATTCGCGGCGAAACCACGAACCTTGATATACCGACATACGTCGCGTGCGATGTCTGCAACGGCAGCGGCGCGAAGAAAGGCACGAGCCCGGTCACGTGTGAGACTTGCGGTGGCAATGGACAGGTGCGTATGACGCAGGGTTTCTTCTCTGTGCAACAAACCTGCCCGACATGTCACGGCGAGGGCACCGTCATCAAAGACCCTTGTTCTTCCTGTGACGGGCTTGGTAGGCACAGACGCACGCGCACGCTGTCAGTCAAGATTCCCGTTGGCGTTGATGACGGCGACAGAATTCGGCTGACCGGCGAAGGCGAAGCCGGGCGCAACGGCGGACCTGCCGGTGATCTTTACGTTGAAATCCGCGTTCAGAAACACGAAATGTTCGAGCGTGACGGTCCCGATCTCCATTGCGAGGTGCCTATCAATTTTGTCGTTGCCGCTTTGGGCGGGAACGTCGAAGTGCCGACCCTGGATGGTCAGGTCTCTCTCAAAGTGCCCCAAGGCACACAGACCGGGAAGGTATTCCGGCTGCGTGGCAAGGGCGTTCCGACCGTGAGAATTCGCGAGCCAGGTGATCTGTACTGCCGTGTTGCAGTGGAGACGCCGGTGAACCTGACATCGGAGCAGAAAGGCTTGTTGCGCAAGTTCGACGATGCAGTGGATCTTGGTGGTGACCGCCATAACCCGCGTACGCGTTCGTGGACAGACAGTGTCAAGCAGTTCTTTGACAATATTGGCTCGTAGGCGGATTACGTCGTGACGCGATGTGCATTGCTTGGTGCGTCAGGTCGCATGGGACGCGCGATCACAGCGCTGATTGGTGAAGGTGATTTCGCCGGGTTGACGATCGCGTCTACGTGGCGAAGTAGCGACGAGAACGAGGCACTGGTTGAAGCGCTCTCGGTCGCTGACATCGCGATTGACTTCACGACAGCGGCAGCGACCCCTGGCGTCATCACAGCGTTACACAAGCATCCCTTGCCCATCGTGTCTGGCACGACCGGACTTGATGCTGCGTTGCTCGATGACATTGACCGTCTTGGTGAGCGAATGCCGGTGCTCCACGACGGGAACATGAGTATCGGCGTGGCGGTGCTGACGCAGGTTGTGGCGCAAGCCGCGTCCCGCCTACTGGGCTACGATGTCGAAATTTCCGATATCCACCATCGGGATAAACGCGATGCGCCGTCAGGAACGGCCTTGCAATTGGGTCACGCCGTCGCTGAAGCGCGCGGTGACCAACTGTCCTATGTGACACGCGACAGCGATGTGGCGCGCGAGGCGGCGACACAAATCGGATTTTCGGCGATGCGCGGCGGTGGCGTAATTGGCGAGCACACCGTAGCGTTTCTCGGTGAGCACGACAGACTTGAGTTACGCCATATTGCGAGTGATCGCAGGCTGTTTGCAGCTGGCGCGCTGCGCGCCGCACAGTGGCTCGTTAACATGCCAGCAGGGCGCTATACCGTCGCCGACATGCTCACCCAGAAGGTGTGACACTTTTTTTACACGCGCGGCTGGCGTAGACTACGTCGGGTCGCAGGGAAAACCCGGGCCTGACTAAAGCGGAAGCGATGTTCCAGACGGACCTTCCGCTTTTGTGTATCTGCTCATTGCAGGCTTAGAGGTCTACATGGTTACACCAGCAATTCTTGCGCTCGCCGACGGTACCGTTTTCAAGGGTTTGTCGTGCGGTGCCCCCGGTGAGACAGTCGGCGAAGTCGTTTTCAACACGGCGATGACCGGTTATCAGGAAATTCTCACCGATCCTTCTTATTGTCAGCAAATCGTCACGCTGACCTACCCACATATTGGCAATACCGGTACCAACAGCGAAGACTTTGAGTCGAATCAGGTACACGCCGCGGGGTTGGTTATTCGTGACCGGTCGATTGTGACGTCGAGCTGGCGAAGCGAATCCAACCTGGCGGATTTTCTGCGCAGGTCAGGGCTCGTTGCTATCGCTGATCTCGACACGCGGCAATTGACGCGCCACATCCGGGAGTTTGGTGCTCAACCGGGTTGTATCGCCGCTGCTGAAGAGGGTGTATCGACCAGCGAGCTTGTACAACAAGCCATCGCCAAGGCAAAAGCAACACCGTCTTTAGCTGGCGCGGACCTTGCGCAAGTTGTCACCACTGATGAGACGTATCAATGGGCGCAAGGCGAGGCATGGAATCGGCCTGATCCCGTCGTGACGCGCCGTATTGCACCGATTCATGTTGTCGCCTATGACTTTGGTATCAAGCGCAATATTCTCCGTCTACTGGTGGAACATGACTGCCGGGTCACGGTTGTGCCTGCCAAGACGTCGGCAGAAGAGGTCCTGGCAATGGCGCCCGACGGCGTGTTCTTGTCCAACGGCCCTGGAGACCCGGAGCCTTGTGACTATGCGATTGACGCGATTAAATCGTTGCTCGAGCATCGTATGCCGATGTTCGGTATTTGCCTCGGCCATCAACTGCTGGCGCTTGCGTTAGGTGCGAAGACGGTAAAAATGGCGTTTGGTCATCATGGTGCTAACCACCCGGTTCAAGACCTCGGCACAGGCAAAGTCATGATCACCAGCCAGAACCATGGCTTTGCGGTTGACGAAGACAGTTTGCCTGAGAACGTCGAAACCACGCACCGGTCTTTGTTCGACGGCACACTGCAAGGTATTCGCCACGCCAACTTGCCGGCGTTTTCGTTTCAGGGGCACCCCGAAGCGAGCCCGGGGCCGCAAGACTTGCGACCATTGTTCCATCAGTTTTCAAAATTGATGATGAGCCACACGCAAGCCAATCCCGGCACCACCACGCGGGATGCGGCTGGTGGCGTCGATCAATAGCGCCGTGCATCGGCTACCACTCATAACAAGGAACCCGAAGTGCCAAAACGCGAAGACTTAAAAAGTGTCCTGATTATTGGTGCTGGACCGATCATTATCGGGCAGGCCTGTGAATTTGATTACTCAGGTGCTCAGGCCTGCAAAGCACTCCGCGAAGAGGGCTATCGCGTTATTCTGATCAACTCCAATCCAGCAACAATTATGACCGACCCGGAAATGGCGGACGCGGTGTATATCGAGCCGGTTCATTGGACCGCAGTCGCCAAAATCATCGAGAAAGAACGTCCGGATGCTTTGCTGCCGACAATGGGTGGTCAGACCGCTTTGAACTGTGCGCTTGATCTCGTGCGCGAAGGTGTTCTCGAGCGATTCGGCGTTGAGATGATCGGCGCATCGCGTGACGCGATCGACATGGCCGAAGATCGCGAGCAGTTCAAAAGCGCGATGGATGAAATCGGTTTGTCATCCCCGACAGCCGAGGTTGCTCACGACATTGAAATCGCCCGCGAGATTCAAAAACGTATCGGTTTCCCGGCGATTATCAGACCGTCTTTTACGATGGGTGGTACCGGTGGCGGCATTGCTTACAACAAAGAAGAGTTCGAGAGCATTGTCAGCAACGGACTTGAATTGTCGCCTACCACCGAGGTGCTGATCGAAGAGTCGATCATCGGTTGGAAAGAATTCGAAATGGAAGTGGTGCGCGACCGCAATGACAACTGCATCATCATTTGCGCGATTGAAAACGTTGATGCGATGGGTGTGCATACCGGGGATTCGATCACCGTTGCCCCGGCGCAGACGTTGACCGATCGCGAATATCAGGAAATGCGTAACGCGTCGGTAGCCGTGTTGCGCAAAATCGGTGTCGAAACGGGTGGCTCTAACGTGCAATTCGCGGTCAACCCGAAAGACGGTCGCATGGTGGTCATCGAGATGAATCCACGCGTCTCTCGTTCGAGTGCATTGGCATCAAAGGCGACCGGTTTTCCGATCGCCCGCGTCGCCGCGAAGCTCGCTATCGGCTACACGCTGGACGAGCTCGAAAACGACATTACCGGTGAGGGCCGAGCGGTTGGTGCGGGGGTGCGAGGCAGGGCGCGTATGTGTAAAATATAATCATTCTCAGTTATTCGACTCTTAATCATCGGATTCCTTCATGCCAAATCTGACTCTGGCGAGACGCTGCGGATCGGCGGCGCTTGCTCTGTTGCTTGTTTTGACTCTTTCCTTAGGCAGTGCTCGCAACGCCTATTCGCGCGAGGCGTCTGCGGGCGCTACAAACGAGTTTCGCATTCCCGCTGGGTCGCTCGTGGATGCGTTGGCAGCCTTCGAGAGGCAATCCGGTGCAAAAGTGTTTTTGCCTGGCCCGGTTGGCTCGGGCGTTACTAGCGCTGCCGTCGAAGGGCGGCAAAGCGATCAAGCGACGCTAGAACAACTGCTCCTGGGAACAGGATTACGTGCTGTGCCCACTTCTGGGGGTTATCGGATAGAGGCCATTGAAGAACTGCTGGTGTTTGGTACGCGCGCGGCTCGGTACGAGGCGCTGACCGCTTCCTCTGTGACAGGGACGGATGCGTCTCTCTTCGATACCGCTCGGTCCATTCAAGTTATTCCGGAGCAGATCATTCTCGACCAGGAAGCGACCGACCTGCGGGAAGTCCTGCGCAACGTAAGCGGTGTTCAAGCACGCAATGAGTCCGGGGGCGCTACGGACTCATTCATAATTCGCGGTTTTGAGACGGTAAACATCTGGCGCGACGGACTTCAGATATCGCGTAATAGTCAGCGCCTACAGACGGCAAATATCGAACAGGTTGAAGTCGTTAAGGGTCCGGATGCCTTGCTATCGGGGACCTCAAGTCCCGGTGGACGAATCAATGTTGTGACTAAGCTGCCAAAAGCCGATCCCCGGCGCACCGTGTCGGCAACCTTTGATGAATACGGTCGACAGGAGTTGATGCTTGACGTCACTGGCCCCTTGAATAGCGATGGCAGCCTGCTCTATCGGTTTGTGGGTTTTACGGAAGACTCCGAACTCTTTAGAGAAACGGACAAAGCCGCAGAGGTGCGACGGGACCTTATTGCGCCTTCGCTGACCTGGTTGATTGATGAGAAGAATCGAATTAGCGCGGCCTTTGAATACTCAGAAGGGGAGCTGCCCTTCGACGAGGGAATGGTTGTTGTGGGTGATAGCGATGGCAATCTTGCGATTCCCGACATCGACACCCGCGTTCGTTTCGGTGAGGCCGAGGATCGAAACAATACCGACAGCTACACCCTTAGACTTGACTACGAACACCGCTTTAACGAGCGCTGGCAGTTAGATGCGGACCTCAACTACCAAAAGACCCAAACGCAGTCTTTCGCTAACCTGCCCGTTGGCGGATTAACCGATGTAGCCTCTGGCCTGTTTCCCCCTGGATTTCTAGACAGCTTTCCCTTTGTTACCACCTTACTCATAAATTCCCTGCTCGATCCGAGCACACTCACCAGCACCTTCGTTCCAGAAAGTGGGACGTTAGCTCGAGGGGCACAGCTCTTCGATAATGAAAATCGAAGGCTGCTAGGAAACCTTCAGCTATCCGGTCGCTTCCCGCTAGGCGCCACCGAACACAACGTCGTGGCGGGGGCGAATTACATCAATCGAGAGTTTGAGGCGACTGGTAGCAGTGCGTTTGTTTCCGCATCAGAAGCCGGCGCAGGGGTCATACCCGGGTTCCCTTCTTTGCCCATGGGAAGCGTGGTGCCTAATTCATCCGGATTCAACATCTTCGATCCCGTATACGGTCTGCCCGGTTCGAGTCTTGCTGAGCAGGCACCGAATATCGACAACGAGAACGAGAGCAGTCAGCTGGGTTTTTACATTCAGGACAGGGTAACTATCGGCGATAGTTGGATACTGACCGCGGGCTTGCGACAAGACACCTTTGACGCAACGTTTGAGAGCACGCAGTTTTTTACTCCGCTCCCCGGTACTGGCGGTGTTGTTCTCCTGCCAATTCCGGCAAGCAGTTCTCGCGAAGATGACGATGATTCAGCTTTATCGATCAACGCCGGTGTCATGTTCCGACCCACCGAGGAAGTCTCGCTGTTTGCAAGCTATAGCGAGTCTTTCCAGCCAAACAACGCAAGTACGAACCGAGTTACCGGTGCGCAAGTTTTACTCGACCCGCGAGACGGCGAGCAATTCGAGCTCGGTGTTAAGGGCAGCTTTTGGAACGACAAGCTATTTTTTAATCTCGCCTGGTACGACATTACTTTGACCAACGTGCCCTTTGGGGAAGATGCGCTTACCGGTGTAGCGCAATTGGACGGAGAACAGGAATCCCGTGGAGTTGAGTTAGACGCATCAGTACAGTTCTTCGATGGCTTAAGCCTGATTTTCAACTATGCGCGAACCATCGATGCGCAGGTAACCCGTGGGGTTAATGAGGGTAACCGCATTCGTCAAACCCCAGAACACAGCGGTAGTGTGTGGGCGACCTATGAGTTTACCGATGGGCTGCTTAGAGGTTTAGGTCTTGGTGGTGGCGCTACCTACGTCGGTGATCGTTTCACCAGCAGCCGTAATATTTTCGAGCTTGAGAGCTATACGGTCGTTGACCTCACCGCCTTCTACTATCTGCCGGTTTCGCAGCGATCTCAACTTCGCTTCCAGCTTGGGGTCAAGAACCTGATGGATGAAGAGTACTTCACTCCGAACAACGGCACTTTATCTTTGGGTGTCGGACAACCGAGAACGATTTTCGGTAGTGTGGGCTATGAGTTCTGACAGAGGGATTCATCGGTTGGCGCGTCACGTCACGTAGAACACTCAGCGGGTACCGGGCATTACCGTTTCCTGATCGGCGAGAGCGAATCACCAACAGAAACGAAGCCGTCTTTGACGATGCGGCACAGGACGCTCCGTAGTCGATGGCGGCGGTGATCTCTTTGCGCGACGAAGCGAAGCGCGTCTTTCCCATAGCGTTCCGCCCACTGGCTGCATCCATAATTGGGCACATTACTGACTTGGACTATCGCAGTTCCCAGTTGAAGCTGCCGCCCTACCGGTAGGTTGTTCTCGCTA
>JBCBZK010000086.1:0-14940 GCA_039815365.1 Pseudomonadota bacterium
CTGACACCGAAATCGGCACCATCATTGCTGATGCGATGCAGAAAGTCGGTAAAGAAGGCGTGATCACCGTTGAAGAAGGCTCTGGCCTTGAGAACGAGCTCGAAGTCGTCGAAGGCATGCAGTTCGATCGCGGTTATCTGTCACCGTATTTCATCAGTGACCAAAACAGCCAGACAGCGGACCTTGAAAACCCGTTCATCCTGTTGTTCGACAAGAAAATCTCCAACATCCGCGATTTGCTGCCATTGCTCGAAGGCGTTGCAAAAGCTGGCCGTCCGCTGCTGATCATTGCGGAAGACGTTGAAGGCGAAGCGCTGGCAACCCTGGTTGTGAACAACATCCGCGGGATCGTCAAAGTGGCTGCTGTTAAAGCACCAGGCTTCGGCGACCGCCGCAAAGCCATGCTGCAAGACATCGCAATTTTGACCGGCGGCCAGGTCATCGCCGAAGAAGTTGGCTTGTCGCTGGAAAAAGCCACTCTGGAAGACCTCGGCCAAGCCAAGAAAGTCCAGATCAGCAAAGAGAACTCTACAATCATTGATGGCGCTGGCTCGGCTAACGACATCAAAGCACGCGTTGATCAAATCAATCGTGAAGTAGAAGACTCAAGCTCTGACTACGATCGCGAAAAGCTGCAAGAACGCGTTGCCAAACTGGCTGGCGGTGTTGCAGTGATCAAAGTCGGTGCGGCTACCGAAGTTGAAATGAAAGAGAAAAAAGCACGCGTTGAAGATGCGTTGCATGCGACGCGTGCTGCGGTTGAAGAAGGCGTGGTACCTGGTGGTGGTGTTGCACTGATTCGTGCGGTCAGCGCTGCTGGCGAGTTTGAAGGTGACAACCCTGAGCAGACGGTTGGCATCAACATTCTGCGCCGCGCGGTACAAGAACCGCTGCGTCAGATCGTCAGCAACGCCGGTGGCGATGCGTCAGTCGTGCTGAACGCGGTAGCCGGTGGTAAAGGTAACTATGGTTACAATGCTGCGAACGGCGAGTACGGTGACATGATCGAGTTCGGCATTCTGGATCCGACCAAAGTGACCCGTTTCGCGCTGCAAAACGCGGCTTCTGTGTCAGGCCTGTTGCTGACCACCGAAGCAATGGTAGCTGATGCGCCTAGCGACGAAGCTGCACCTGCAATGCCTGATATGGGCGGCATGGGCGGTATGGGCGGTATGGGCGGCATGAGGTAAGTCGCTTAACGCGATCGACATTTGCTGGCAACCTGCTGGCCTTTGGAAAAGCCTCGCTATCGCGGGGCTTTTTCTTTTCCGGCGATCCTTGATTTGCGCTCAATCTATACGCTGAACCGCCGCTAACGTATCGATGAGTGAGTCTTCCGAAACAACAGCACAAATGCCGAAGCCGATCCGACGGCTCGCGAGTCGTCGCGCCAGTGTGCTGGAGGCGAGCGGACATTTCGTGCTGTCCGCGCTCGTCATCGCGGGATTCGCGCTGACCGGCAACGCCGTTTCGCTGTGGCACGCAGTGAGTTTTGTCGCTATTGGAGTTGGCTATTACTGCATCGCATTTGCGTTGATCGACCACAAGATATTCAAAGCACTGAGCGACGCGCAAATCCAGGTGCCGGTGAATGTCGCTATTGCCATTTTGTTCATGCACCTTGCTCCGGTATTGGTGCTATACCTTGGCTCTACGTTGTTCTTCATCTTTTCGTACGGGGCGACTGTCTTGTCTCCGCGTCATACGGTGTGGAACTTCGTGCTGACGGTGTCTTGGTTGATCACCGTCGCCCTCGGGCCGGGACTGCAGATGCCGATGCTGGATACGTTGCCCCAGCAACTCGTGATCGCTGCGGGATTATGCGTGACACTGTTTGCCAATACTCGCGTTGGCATGCACGCCCGTGTGATGCAGACGCATTTGTATACCTCTAAAACAAAGCTCGCCGCCGCGGTTGACCGATTGTCCACACAAGAAGTAGCGCTTGAGGCTCACAGGGATCATCTAGAAGCGCAGGTCAGTGCAAGAACGCGTGAACTGCACGCAGCTAAGGAAGCGGCGGAAGCAGCTAATGAGGCGAAGAGTCGATTTCTTGCCAACATGTCGCATGAGATCCGAACGCCGCTCAATGGGATTCTGGGCATGGGGGAGTTGCTACAGGATGCTGCGCTTGAGCCGGGCGAGCGCAATATGCTCACGACGATATGCGATAGCGGCCAATCGCTGCTCACCATTCTCAATGATGTCCTGGATATCTCAAAAATTCAGGCAGGGGAGATGACAGTGAGCGCCCAACCCACTGATCTCGTCGACCATCTGGAGCGCACATGCAATCTGTTCGCGGGCATCGCGCAGCAACGAGGTTTGACGCTTGCGTTTTCATGTCAAGGCGCTCAAGAAGCATGGGTGTTGTGCGATCCGGTAAGGCTACGCCAGATCCTGTCGAACCTGTTAACCAACGCGATTAAGTTCACTGAAGTCGGCGGTGTAAGAGTGCTGTTGCACAAACCACAGAGGAACGACGAGTGGTGGACAATAACTGTCAGTGACACGGGTATTGGTATTCCGCAAGACAGTTTGGACAAAGTCTTTGGTGCGTTCTCGCAAATTGATGATGGATCTGATCGTCGTTACGAGGGCACCGGGCTCGGGTTGGCGATTTGTCAGGAACTCACCAAATTATTGCAGGGTCGGATACGCGTGGATAGCGAGCTCAGCGTCGGCACGACCTTCACTGTGTCGTTACCGTTCGAGATCTGCGATGCCCCTGTGGCCCGCGCTGCCGCAACGGTCCTTGGTGCATCTCACGACACGAATGCCGATCGCGTGCTGGTGGTCGAGGATAACCTCGTGAATCAGCGTGTCGTTATCGCGATGCTGACGAAAATGGGTCGACAGGTTTTGGTTGCCAACAATGGCGTTGAAGCCCTGGAAATCGTTTCAAATACGGTGCCGGATCTCATTCTGATGGATTGTCAGATGCCTGGTATGGATGGGTTTGAAACAACACGGGCTATTCGCGACCAGCGAGGTACGTTCAAGGACTTGCCGATTGTTGCGCTGACTGCAAACGCGATGGCTGGAGACAGAGAACGTTGCTTCGAAGCAGGCATGAACGATTACTTGGCAAAACCATTCAAGTTCTGCGACCTGGAAGACAAGCTGACGGCATGGCTGGGCAATGAGTCGCAAAACGAAGCGCATGCTTCAACGATGCACTCATGATGTCGTGTTGATGGTACGACCATGAGTGACAACATCGGAATCAATGCGGCGTCGTCCGCCATGACTGCGGACCAGTTGTATCGTGTTCGTATACAGAACATCAGTCGCGAAGCTTCTATCTACTACTTGCTTTCCGGTTCGGTATTCGCACTGTTAGCAATGCAGATTGACTCAGTCGCACTGTGGCACGCTGCAGTGTTCACTGTGGTTGGTGTGAGTTACTGTCGCGTCACAACTGGATTCATGCTCAAGCGCAAGTACGGCAGAATCACGTCGCCAATGGCGCGCTACTTTTTCAATGTTGGATTGGCAACCGTCGTTGCGCTTTTAGCGCCTGGCGCATCATGGTTTTTGGTGCTGATCTTCCTGCAGCTCGTCCCGGTTTCGACGTTGTCGTTAAACGTACGGCAAGCCTGGTTCAGTGTGTTTCTGTCGGGTGTTATCTCGATAGGTTTGGAACTCAGTGGACGGCTGATAATGCCGCAGCTAGACACGCTCGGACAGCAACTTGTGTTCTTTTATGCGCTTGCCGTGATCATGATTTTGTTAGCGAGAACCAGTCAGACGGCTAAGGCAACACGCGAGAAATTACGTGATGCACAACAGGCGCTAAATGGCGCGTTGCAGTCGTTGTCACACAAGGAGTCAGAGCTACAACGCCAGAAAGACCAGCTCGAGGCTATCGTCTCGGAGCGGACGGGTGAACTTATAGACGCAAAGGAACTCGCAGAAGCCGCAAACAAGGCCAAGAGTCGCTTCCTTGCGAACATGTCGCACGAAATCCGCACACCGTTAAACGGCATTCTCGGCATGGGCGAATTGCTTTCCGAAGCTCAGCTCGAGACCGGTGAGCGCGACATGCTCAATACGATTCGCGATAGTGGTCAGTCGTTGCTGGCGATCGTCAACGACGTCCTCGATATATCCAAGATTCAGGCGGGTGAAATGACCCTCTCTGTAGCGCCAATGGATATTGTCGATACCTTGCAGCGCACTGTGGATTTGTTTGCCGGTGTTGCCGCGCAGCGGCAATTGACTCTGTCATACCGGCACGCAGCCGTTACTCAGTCGCATGTCTCCTGCGATAGCGGCCGGTTGCGACAAATCGTATCGAACCTGCTGAGCAATGCACTCAAGTTCACCGAAGAAGGCGGCGTGACACTCTTGTTGCAACCCCCTGTTGGCGACAATGATATTTGGGCAATAGAGATTCGCGATACCGGAATCGGTATTCCGGAGGAAGACCTCAATAGTGTGTTTGGTGCGTTTACGCAAGTGGATGATGGTTCCAACCGACGCTTTGAAGGCACGGGTTTGGGTCTGTCTATCAGTCGTGAATTGACGTTGCTGTTAGGCGGGACGATCACAGTAAACAGCCAAGTAGGAATCGGTACGACATTCACTGTGCTGTTGCCGCTACGGGCCGCCGCTGAGCCGAAGGCCGAGGTGATCGAGTCAACATCGACGCATGCGACGATTGGCACTGGCAAGCGCGTACTGGTGGTTGAAGACAATCCGGTCAACCGCAAAGTGGCTTCTGCAATGCTGCGCAAGCTTGGGTTCGACTTCATGTCCGCCAGCTCCGGCGAGGAGGCACTCAAAGTACTGGATGCCCATCATTTTGACGCTGTGCTGATGGATTGCCAGATGCCTGGCATGGATGGCTACGAAACCACGCGCGCCATACGAAGTCTCGGTACGGTGTCTCGCCGGATCCCAATTATCGCGTTGACCGCCAATGCGATGGCCGGCGATGAGCACGCGTGCTTGTCGGCAGGGATGAATGACTATTTGTCCAAGCCGTTCAAGATCAACGATTTGTCACGAACGCTGCAGCGCTGGTTAGGTCAGCGGCAGCAATCGGATGGCTTCAACAGGATGTCAGAGGACTCAACGCGCATGAGCGTTGGTCGCTAGCCCGTCGATAGCGCTGAGATTTGAGGCCCCATCGTCACTGTCTGTCATGAGCACTATGAACACACCTAGAAGATCAGCTCCTGAGTTACCGGACGTATTCCTGAGTAAGGACGGGCAACCGTTCCGCGTACCAATGATCGAAGTGATCATGTGCTATGGCGCATCAGCGGTTGTCATGACGCTCTACGCACTCGTCGCCGATGGCGTTCCGTTGTGGGCTGGCGTCGCCCTGATGATTGCTGGTGTCTGCTTTCATCTGATTTTTCGTAAGGTGTTTGGTCGTCTGGAAACCGTGGGCCACTATGCTGCGTTCTCGGATGTCTTCGGCGATATTCTGCTACATGTTATCGCGACGCTGCTGTTCCCCGCGATTGCGTGGTACATGTTCCTCGCGTTGTTATTCATCATGTCGATGGCAGCATCGTTTTTGTCATTGCGGCAGTCCGCGATTATCTTCGGGCAAATTTGTTTGTCGATCATGCTGGTTCTGGAACTGCATACGGTTTCTTTCCCCGTGCTTGACTCGACGCTTGCACGATTCAGTGTTGTCCTCGGCTTAATCACGTCGATTGGCGGTTGTGCTGTCACTGGCTATCGGGCGGCACATGCGCGACGGAAACACTTGAATTCGAAGCACGAGCTGTCACTAGCGTTGGAGCAACTCTCTCAACAGGAGCAATTGCTGCTGGCGCGCGGCGAAGAGTTAGAGGCCGCGGTCGATATGCGCACCGCGGAGTTGGCGAGCGCGAAGCAGGTTGCAGAGCAAGCGAACGCCGCAAAAAGTCGATTCCTTGCCAACATGTCGCATGAGATTCGCACGCCACTGAATGGCATTCTAGGCATGGGTCAGCTGTTGCAGGACTCGACGCTGGAGGTTGAGCAACGCGACATGCTGGATACCGTGTGCGACAGTGGTCGTGCCTTGCTCGGCATCGTGAATGACGTACTGGATATCTCCAAAATTCAAGCGGGCGAGATGACGTTAACGATCGCCGCTATGGATTTGCAGCAAACCTTGGCGCGCGTCGTTGCGCTCTACGAAGGTATCGCGCGGCAAAAAGGACTTGCGCTGGAGTGTCGTTTTCCTGATGGCGTTAATCCGTTTGTGATGTCCGATGCCGGACGACTGCGGCAGATCGTATCTAACCTGTTAAACAACGCACTGAAGTTCACCGAGCAAGGTCGGGTTTCACTCATTGTAGATGCGCCGGATACCGATGGTTTGTGGCGTATTCATATATCCGATACGGGTATTGGCATTCCGCCGGAAAAGGTTCGTTCCGTGTTCTCCGCATTCACGCAGATCGAGGATGGTTCCGATCGCAGATTCGATGGTACCGGTCTGGGGCTATCGATCAGTGATGAGCTAGTCGCGCTGCTTGGCGGCACGATCGAGGTCGAGAGCGACGTTGGCGTTGGAACGACATTTACGGTAGCGCTGGCATTGCAACAGGCGGATCGACCGACATCGCAACAGCCGCAAGAGCGCTTGGCAACGATCGCCGCCTCTTCCGGCACAACGGTGCTGATCGTCGAGGACAATGTCGTCAATCAGCGCGTTGCTGCTGCGATGGTGGCGAAACTGGGGATGCGAGCGCATGTCGCAGCTTCTGGAGAACAGGCGCTCGAGGATCTTGCCAAATGTGACATCGATGTTGTCTTGATGGATTGCCAGATGCCAGGTCTTGATGGGTTCGATACGACCCGTCAAATCCGCAAGATGGTCAATCGCAAGATCGCAAATGTCCCGGTGATCGCGTTGACCGCCAATGCAATGGCCGGCGACAGGCAGCGTTGCCTCGCTGCGGGCATGAATGATTACTTGTCCAAACCTATAAAGATCGATGCGCTGGGCAACATGCTTACCAAGTGGTTGGATACGGACGTTCAAAAGACGCAGTCCGTCGGGAACTCCTGAAGCGATCTGTGTATGCGTAGTGACGTGAATTCCAGCGAACCACAAGCAGCGAGTAGCGCTGCCAGCATTGCAACGCGGCGCGCGCGCGTGCGCACGATTGCGCTTGAATCACTATGGCATTACGGGCTGTCTGCAACGGCACTCGGGCTCAACGCGCTGGTGCGCGACGATGTGTCATTCTGGCATGGTGTGCTGTTCTTCTCGCTGGGCGTGTCTTCGTACGCATTGGCGATTGTATCCGGGAGATCGAAACGAACCGCATGGTTTGCGTTGCCATTTTCGCAGTTTCTTGTCGGGGTGACTATCGGTGGCTTTGTTGCATTCCTTGCACCGGGTGCATCCTGGTATCTGATTACGACGCTGTTCTTTCTATTCGCATTCGCGTCAGGATCATTAACGATGGGTAAGGCGGTTATCGCACTGTCTTATGCCACATTGATTATCACGGGTTTGCATAGCGCTGACCGCTTGCGCATGCCTAACGTCACAACGGCTGGTGAGCTCGTCGTGTTTCTGGCCGGTTGTCTCGTCGTGTTGTTTGTGTGTATTCGCTTTGGCATGGCTGCAGGCGATACGCGGCGCCGACTGCGCGCCTCTAAAGTTGCCTTGTCGGCAAAAGAGAAGGAGCTTGAGCGGCAGAAAGACCGACTGGAAGTCGCCGTACTACAACGCACGGAGGAGTTGAAGAATGCAAAAGAACTGGCGGAAGCTGCGAACGAGGCAAAGAGTCGATTCCTGGCAAACATGTCGCACGAAGTTCGCACGCCACTAAACGGCATTCTGGGAATGGGCAATCTGTTAGGACAAACAGCCTTGTCTACGGATCAGCTGGAAATGTTGACCGCTATCGACGACAGCGGGCGCTCGCTGCTTGCGATCGTCAATGACGTATTGGATATCTCTAAAATTCAAGCTGGTGAAATGGTGTTGTCTTGCACTGCGATGGATCTTCATGATTTGTTGAGGCGCACTATTGATCTGTTTGCAGGTGTTGCCGACAAGGCGAAACTCGCGCTTGTACTGGATTATCCGGAAAGTGCGCCGCGCTACGTGCTAAGCGACACCATACGGTTGCGCCAGATCATATCCAACCTGCTCAGCAACGCGCTCAAGTTTACGGAAGCCGGCAGCGTAACGCTGCGCGTGCAGCCACCGGTAAGCGATGACATGTGGACGTTTATGGTCATCGACACGGGTATCGGCATAGCGCCTGAGCAACAGTCGATCGTGTTTGATGCTTTCAGGCAGGTGGATGATGCGTCAAACCGACGGTTTCAGGGTACCGGCTTAGGTCTGTCGATCTGTCGTGACATCGCACATGTCTTTGGTGGCGATATCACGCTCGATAGTACGCTTGGTGTCGGGACGACGTTTTTCGTGACGCTACCATTGCCCGCGTGTGCCGCGCCGCCGTCAGTAGCGCCGCCGACGGCGATAACGCGGACACGGCGGGCTGGACAGCTGCGTGTTCTGGTCGCGGAAGACAATGTCGTGAATCAGCGGGTCGCGCTTGCGATGCTGAAGAAGCTTGACTGCGATGTGGTGCTCGCAACTGATGGGCAGGCTGCCGTACAGGTGTTTTCCGATGGCGCCTTTGACTTGATTTTCATGGATTGCCAGATGCCAGTGATGGACGGGTTAGATGCGACTCGCGCGATTCGCAGTTGTGTCGAGAACGCAGGTGACACTGTGCCGATCATTGCACTCACGGCGAACGCGATGCCCGGTGATCGCGAGCGATGCATTGATGCCGGCATGAGCGACTATCTCAGTAAGCCATTCAAGCGCGAGCACCTGGCCGACATGATCGAGCGTTGGTGTCCTGCCGAGGTCGACGCTGCCGCAGAGTCTTGAGCGCGTCGCTCAGCGCACGATACGCGACACGAAGTCCGCGATGCTTTTCACCAGTGTCTTGTCGATCGGCAAGGACGGATCGCTGTAGCTGGTGTTTTGCAGGCTTTCATCATCGCCAATGTTCTTAAGCACGTGGTTCATCCCATCCACTACCACCAGTGTTGCGTCGCTTTGCGCGTCGCTAAGCACATCGCCTTCGCTTGCTTCAACTTGCACGTCCCGAGTGCCGTATACCAACAATAAAGGCACTTCGAGCGCCGCGGCTTGAGCTGACGGGTCATTGGCGAACCACGAAATCATGTAAGGCTGCACGCTGCTTCGAAACAGTGACGCCAACACGACAGGTGTGTCCGCGACGGTGTTGCCCTTGCGCATCTCGGCGATAATCTCTTCGCTGCGTTCCAGCAGCGCGGGCGGGAGTTGTGCGGCGAGCTGGTCGAGCAAGATGTCGGCGGGATGCCGACCGGGTCCGGCCAGCACAGCGACGCCTGCGATCTTCGCGTTTTGTGCGGCGTTCAGTGCGATTTGACCGCCTTCACTATGCCCGATCAGTATCGTCGGCAAGCCAGTGCGTTCGCTGAGCCAGTCTGACAACGCCGCGGCGTCGTCGACAAAGTGGTCGAAGCGCAGGTCAGCTTCGACAAACGCAGTAGACGCGCTGGCACCAATCATGCGCTTGTCGTAGCGCAGTGTCGTGACGCCTTTCTTGGCGAGCGCTTCGGCCAGATATTTCAGGCTGTTGTTTTTGCCTGGCAGCATCGCTGAGTTGCCATCGCGATCGGTCGGGCCTGAGCCGGCAATGATAATGGCCGCAGCCTTGGCGCGTTTTGCCGTGAGCAAAGTGACTGACAAGTCGACATCGTTGACGTTAACGCTCAGTACCTGTTCCTTGGCATTCGCGCTAAGCGCGAGCGCCAACATCAATACAGTAGCGAGTCCTTTATTCCGGATCTTGCGCATCATTAGAGAAACCCTCCAGTTGACGGTAGGCAACAAACGAGTAGGCGAAAGGAATGAGTCCTGCGCCGATAGCGGCAACCATAAACGGAATGTGGCCGAGTTCAAGCAACCCGATGATCATCATGGCGATCCCGCCGATGACGAACAGGTAACCACCGAGACGGTGTGTGCGCATCCAGACTTCATCACTTGCCAGCGTCCATGGTGTGCGAATGCCGATAAAGAAATTCTTGCGGGTTTTGCCGAGGTAGTTCCCGACAACAACAAACAGCGCGCCACACGCGACCGGCACAATTCGCTCAACAGCCGCCTCGTAACCATAGCCGGCAGCGATAATGATGCCGCCGATACCCGTCATGAAAAACATAATGACTAACTGGATGACATGCACGGTGCCTTGAAAACCCTCGGTGCGAAAACCTTTGGGCGAAATGTAGGGCAGCAACCACATGATGAGCCAGGTGGCAGCGGCGCCGGCTGGGCCGATCAGAACCGCTGTCAGTTTGCCGGAGTAACCGTCGATCTCACCGGCTGCGTTCCAATGCGTCGGTACCTGATCTGGCAGGCCGTTGTAGGTTAGCACGCTGGCAACAGCGGCGATCAACAGCAGTCCTGCTGACAATAAGTGGGTCGTTCTAGATGTCATCGGGCGCGTCCTCCAGAGTGTTTTCCTGGGTCGGTGAGAGCAGCGCTACCAACATGGTGGCTGCATCTTCCATCACCGAAGTATTGAGTGAATAAACGATGTGCTGTCCGCGGCGTTCGGTGCGCACCAGTTCTGCTTGTTTGAGCAGATTGAAGTGGTGCGACAGCGATGCTTTGGTAATCGTGAAGTGGTCTGCAATATCACCGGCGGACTGTGATCCGCTGCGCAGCAGTTTTAGGATGTCACGGCGGGTCGGGTCCGCAAGTGCTTTGAATAAATGTTGCCCTGTCATGGCTTTATGATATTTAGGTAAATATCTAAATACAAGCTATCCGTTGCGATTTTGTTGCAGCCCGCATTCCGGAAATCGTTACAATGCACTGTCGCTGCTGGGTTTTCCGGCACTTTTCCTCGGAACCTTGCATGCTGAAAAACCCACGCTTCCGGCTGTTGTTAGGCGCGTTCCTGATCAGCTTTTCGCCAGTTTATGTTGCATTGGTGGACGTCTCGTCGACCAACAGTGCGTTCTGGCGCGTATTGATTGGCGGCGTCGTGTTGGTCGGTTGGTTGTTTGCGCGCGGTGGCGCGCGCTGGCCACGCAAAGCTGTTTTTTGGATGTTGATTTTGGCGGCCTCAATGTTCGCGCTTGATCTGTGGTTCTGGCACCGCAGTATCTTGTATGTCGGCCCCGGGCTTGCCACGCTACTCGGCAACTTTCAGGTGTTCTTCATGACGCTGGCAGGGTTTGTGCTGCTGCGGCAACGTCCAACATGGCAGCAATTGGTGTCCATCCCGGTGGCGTTATTTGGCTTAGGGCTTATTGTCGGTTTTGACTGGAGTGCATTGACCGAGGAATACCGCCTCGGGGTGATCACCGGATTGTTGACTGCATTGTCTTATGCCGCGTATTTGCTCAGTTTTCGTCAGGCGCAGGCGTGGTCCAGTGCGGCGCCGCAGGACGGTTTGCCCGTGCGTGAGCTGGCGATTGTCTCGTTGGCGTCAGCGGCGTTTCTGGCGGTTGGCGCTGGCGTTGAAGGCGAGTCTTTAGCGATTCCGACCGTGCGCGATGCCGCATGGCTTACCGCGTATGCGGCGTTTGCACACGTCTTGGGTTGGTTGTTTATAGCCAGCAGTCTAGCGCACGTGCCGGCGGCATTGATCGGCCTGTCGTTGTTGTTCCAGCCGCTGCTCAGTTTCACGTGGGATGTGCTGATTTTCTCGCGAGCGATCACCGGTACAGAATTGCTGGGCGCGGCGATCACGCTCATCGCGATTTACTTCGGCGCACGTGAGCGATCCAAAAAACCGGTGGCGCCCTAACCCGAACGTCATTTGTCTGTGAGATAATCGATCAATGCTAGACGTTATTTTCAAGCTCGCGCTCGCCTACGTGCTCGGCAGTATCATGGGAAGCTTGCTGCTGGGGCGCTACCGTGGTGTCGATATCCGCATGAGTGGCAGCGGCAATGCTGGTGGTACTAACGCGCTGCGCACGCAAGGCAAGGGCTTTGCGCTTGGCGTCATGGTGATTGATGTCGGCAAGGGCTGGCTTGCTGCCGCGGTTGTGCCCGCGTTGACGTTCGTGAGCGATATGCCACCACCGGTATGGCTGGCGTATGCCTGCGGCGCGGCGGCGGTGATTGGCCACGTATTTCCTTTGTTCTACGGGTTTCGCGGCGGCAAAGGCGCTGCAACGCTGGTCGGAACATTGCTGTGTTATGCGCCTGTGCTCGTGTTGCCGTTGTTAGTCGTGTTTATCCTCACCATCATGCTGACGGGTTACGTCGGCCTTGCGACCATCGTCACCACAGAGGCTGCGATGATCGCGGTTGCCGCCGTTTATCAACTGGATCGCTTGCCGCTGCTGATCTATGCCGCCGTGATGAGTATTGTCATCATCTGGACGCATCGCTCGAATATCATGCGCATGATGAACGGTACCGAAAGCCGCAACACTAAGATGATGGTATTGCGACGGCAATGAACGCATCGCGTTTGCAACATGCGTTGATGGATCTGGCAGCGGCGGACGGCGCGCTTTCTGCGTTGCATGTGTTTGACGAATTGCCTTCAACCAATACCTGGCTCGCCGAGCAACCAGAGGCTGCGATTGATGCGGCGCACGCTGTGATTGCATTGCATCAGACAGCGGGTCGCGGGCGTCAGGGCAAAACCTGGCATGCGCCGGCCGGTTCGGGGTTGTGCTTGTCCGTGTCCTCGACGTACCGCGCAATGCCGGGTCATGCATCGGCGTTAGCGTTAGCGTTAGGCGTACATGTTGCCCGTGCATTAGAGAGCATCGGTACGGGTGAGGTCATGCTCAAGTGGCCGAATGATCTTGTCTGGCAAGACCGCAAACTCGGCGGTATTTTGGTTGAGACGAAAACGCTGCCAGACAAACGGTTCCAGGTTATCGCGGGTGTCGGTGTCAACATTGCGCTGCCAGACGGCTTTGAGCTGAGCTCCGATAGCAGCGGCTGGGCGGAAGGCGTTGCAGACCTGGTTCGCGCAGGTATTACGCCAGGCATTGCGGATGTGGCGCGGGCGATCATTCCTGAGGTCGTTGATTGTCTCATCGGCTACGAGCAGATACCGGTGAGTGACACGGTTGAAGCGTTCAATCGCCGACACTGGTTGCTCGAGCGGCCCGCGACCTTAGGCGAGCGCATGGTGCGCTGTGCTGCCGTGCAGTCTGACGGGCGATTGCGCGTTGTCGATATGTTGGATGGCGCCGAGCACGATGTTGATAGCGCTGACGTGATGCCGCTGGCTTGGACCAAAGCGTCATGATGATGGTGTTGCTGCTGGATATCGGCAACACACGGTGTAAGTGGGGCGTCTGGCGTGATGGCCGCATTACTGACACTGGCGCACTGCTGCACGCTGATATGCATCACCGGGATGCCTGGCAATTCGTCCGCGGTTGTCAGCGTGCCGTTGTGTGCAACGTAGCCGGCAACGATGTGCTGAACCTTGTCGTCCAACAGCTTAACGATGTCATTGGTGTGAAGCCCGATGTGGCGCGCGTGACGCACGAGCATGCCGGCGTCAGGTGTGCCTATGAGAACCCGAGGCGTTTGGGCGTCGATCGCTGGATGGCTGCGTTGTATGCGAGCCGTCGCGGACCTGCGCCTGTGATGGTCGTCGATGCGGGTACCGCGATGACGATTGATGTGGTTGCCGATTTCCAGCACTTAGGTGGATTGATTGTTCCTGGGCTTGCGCTCATGGAGCGTTCGTTGATGCAACGCACGGCAGACATCGATGTCGATGCGCCGGCGCCATCCGCAGCCGCGTGGGGGATGACGACCAGCGATGCCGTTCGCAATGGCGCGTTAGTCGCGTTGGCCGGGGCCGTAGAGCGCGCAATGCGGATGAGCGGTGATGCGCCGATGCCGGCGGAACAGGTGGTGGTGACCGGTGGTGATGGCGAAACACTTGCAGGCGCACTGACTTTTGACGCAGTCTTTGAGGCGCACGTGGTGCTGGAAGGGCTGGCGATTTACGCGGGGCTGCACGAATGAGAAATTTGTTCTTTATGTTGGCGCTAGCCAACGTGCTGTTTTTTGGCTGGCAATATGCGGTGCGCGATCGCACCGAGCCGGGCGTTGAAGTGGTGCCACAGTCGTCGTTGAAAGACAACGTAGCGCTGGTTCAGACGGCCGACGAAACGGCGTCTGCAGAAGAAGATATCGCAACGCTGGACACAGAGCCGGCACCGCCGCCGAAAGCGCTGGCGGCGGCGGTCGGTCCGCGTTGCCTGACCGTCGGGCCCTTCACGAAAGTGGGTGAGGCGAACGCGGCAATGGCGACATTGCAAGACAATGGCACAACCGTGTCGCAACGCGCGACACAAGGCACCGAGCTGGTGGGGCATTGGGTCTATGTCGACAACATTCCTACCCGGCAGGCGGCGCGCGCGCTCGTCGACAAACTGCGCGCGGGCGGTATCAAAGATGCGAGCCTGTATGCAGGCAAACGCGGCGAAGACTTGATCTCGCTCGGCATCTTTCGCTCGCTGTCGGGCGCCGAGCGCATCGAACTGCAAGCAGAGTCGATGGGTATCGAAGCCAATATGACCAAGAAAAACCGTGATACCACGGTGTTTTACCTTGATGTACGGCTGAGCGAAGGCGAAGACTCGGGCGATTTCGCCGACAGTTACGGCGAGGAGCGTGTCTTTCTGGGCGCGGCTGCTACGTGCCCGGGCAACGCATAGAGAGACCTGGGTACTGGCGCCGACGATAAGAGGTGTTTACACTTGGCGCCCTTCCTGAGATCAGCTCGGGAAAGCAACACTCGATGTACGCCGGCATAGCTCAGTTGGCAGAGCAACTGATTTGTAATCAGTAGGTCCGTGGTTCGAATCCTCGTGCCGGCACCATTAAATCAATAGTTTTCGTTTCGGTAGGACGCGATACGCAGTAGCCGAATCAGCACAAACAATTCCTCCATCTGA
>JBCBZK010000094.1:0-13591 GCA_039815365.1 Pseudomonadota bacterium
ATGTGAGTGACCGCACGGACTGGCGACGTATGCTGAAAGGCAACGCTGACGACAGAGACCTCGCTGCAGAAGCGCAGGCGCTCGTCGACAAAGCGGCGGAAGGCATTGCGGCCGTGCAGTCTCAGTTTGAGGATCGATTTGATACCGCGCCCTTTCGCGTCGCAGACCAAGACACTGTCGCAATTCGCTACCCGGTAGATATCTGGCCTGACAAAATCAAGGCGCATAATCTGGACAAAGTGCCCGAAGTCGACGCAACACTGAACGGTATCAAGGGGCAATACCTGATCTTCGACGACGGCGTCTTAAACGTGCGCAAGTACACTTCCTATGAGCTGGTTGTGACGGCAGGCTAGGCGCACAGGCAAAAAAATGCCCGGAAACACCGGGCTAATCAGGGGGAAATAGTGCGTTTCACGCGGCTTAATGTAGCCGGTGCCAGCTCACCAGCGACAAATGGTCGATATTCAGATCGAAGCTGTCTGCGAGCATGCGTTCGATCTGAGCAGCGTCCACGCTCGCAGGGTCACCGCCATTGAGCTCCACAATCCCGCTGAACACGTTGTCGCGGTGATTGCTGGCCTGCTCGACCTGAAACTGCGTGTAAAACTTCGCTTTCATGGTCGAATAATAGACTCAGTTCTCGGTTCATGATGTGACCAGCCGCACATATTCGGCGGTCATTGAGACACCGCCGCTTGCGCCAATAGCAAGCGACAGCGACAATTAAGCCAATGATTTTGGGCGGAGTGCTGCCATGACTGTCTTTTTTCGGCGCCCATGGGGCGCTGCTCTGGTATTGATCGCATCTGTTGTCGTGGCCTCGGCGTCCGGAGCGCAGGCCCTGCGAGACAGCTTGTTTGCAGAAACCGATGCTGCGTATCAGGCTGCACGCGAAGCTAACGCCGGCATGTTCGCACCGCGAAATTACGAGCGCGGGCAAAAAGCCTATGCCAGTGCGGAAGAAGCGCTGGAGCGCGGCCGTAACGTTGAGACCGTGCGCGCGCGGTTGGCTGACGCCAAAGCACGATTCGACGAAGCGCTCGAGTCTGTCGACCTTGCCCGACCCGTGTTGGCGAATGCGATGCGCACACGCGCGAATGCCGAGACGGCAGACGCCTCAGCGCTATCCGGCCCGATCTGGGAGGACGCGGAAAAGAAATTGGCGAATGCCATCCGCGAGCTCGAAAAAGGTGACATCAAAGACGGCAAGCGTTTCGCGCTCGAAGCGGAAAGCCTGTATCGCGATGCGGAGCTTGGTGCTATCAAGACGCGCTATCTGAGCGATACCAGGAAATTGCTGGCAGATGCCGAACGCGCGCGTGTGTCGCGCTATGCACCGGAGACGTTGTCAAAATCGCGCTCGTTGCTCGCCAGAGCCGAAAAAGAGCTCAACGAAAATCGCTACGACACGGACTTGCCGCGCAATCTGGCGCAACAAGCCAATTACGAAGCGCGCCACGCAATCTACCTTGCCGAAGTAGTTCGCAAGGTTCGCGATAAAGACATGAGTGTCGAGGACCTCGTGTTGCAATGGGAAGCACCGCTCATCGAAATATCAGGCGCTGCAGATGTCGTTCCCGATTTGGCGACTGGCGGGGATGCACTAGGTACACAGCTTGCCAACGTGATCACACAACTGCGCGACAACAATCAGTCACTCGGTCAGGATCTGGCCGACTCCGAAGCACGTGCCAACGAAATGGCTGATGAAATCCGGCTACTCGACGAGAAGCTCGGCGGCGCGACTGCGGAGCGCACCGCGCTGATGCAACGCCTACAACGCCAAGCGCGCATCAAAGAACAATTCGAAACCGTCGAACGCATGTTTGCTCGGGAACAGGCCGTGGTGTTTCGCGAGGGCGACAACATCACACTGCGTCTTGTGGGCTTGAGTTTTGCCAGCGGCAAATCAACGATCGAATCCAATTACTTCACGCTGCTGGAGCAAGTCGAAGCTGCGATCGATGTCTTCCCGCGCTCGAACATCACCGTCGAAGGCCATACGGATTCCTACGGCAGCGACGCCAGCAACGAAACGTTATCTCAATCCCGAGCGGACGCCGTCGTGCAGTACATGCTCAACGCGATGCGCATTCCAAGCTCACGCCTGACAGCAACGGGTTTCGGCGAGTCGCGTCCGATTGCCAATAACGAAACCGCCGAAGGCCGCGCGCGCAATCGTCGCATCGATGTTGTGATCAACCCGCAATTGCAATAACGACGCCTTACTACGGCGAGTCATGTTGACGCCACCAGTCGGCGATAATGCCGGCGGTGGTGTGATTGACGAGGTAGCCATACTCGCTGTGAACGAGCAACCTGCCGTTTTCGCGGTAGTGATTGATCACATCGTAATCCTCGATCGCATCGACAAGACCTTCCTCCAGCATGCCGGCATAATCGCGTTGCATACGACGATCCAATGCCGTTAGCTCGCCAATCGCGACAAGGTTTACCCATCGCCGGATATTGGCTGGATACCGAGTGGCTGCATCGCTGCTCGAGCCTTGCAGCCCACGCTGAATCACATGATTGCCTAACGGGCTACCTAACGTCATAAACAAATCGACGCGCAGCGGATGTTGGAGCTCTCGGGACAACCGCCATAGCGTGTCCCAAGCGATCACAGACCCCATGCTGTGCCCGATTAGCAACACCGGTCGCGAGGCATCGTGTGCTGCGATCAAGCGTTGTTCCAGGTCAGCACGTACCTGATCAGCAATCCCCTTGTCGTTGGTGACGTAGCGATGCACATCTTGCAGCGTGACACGCATGTCAGCGTTAGCGAGACGCGACGCAATAAACGGCACCGCATCAAGCGCCAGATAGATCGCACGGCGGATGCGTGTGGACAGTGCACTTGCTTCGCGCACATCGGCATCGCTCGGCTCAGCCTGTCGCAGTAGCGCATCGATACCCGGTAAATCGATTGAGATGTCACGATAGGTTTTGTAGAACGCATACGTCCACTGCGCGCGCGAGAAACTGCCTGGGTTAGCAGCCAACTGCGACGCAACGTCCGGCGCCGCTCGTTGCAGCCCCTCAAAAAGACACCGCCACAACGCGTGCTTGTGCTCGTCCGGTGCCGGCTTGGGTTTCATACCGGACACAAAAATAATGAGAGGTTTGCCCATCGTTACTCGGCGCGCGGTTTGATGACAGCGGGTTGGTCTAACGGTGACGCCGCAATCCGGTTACGGTTGCGCAGCGTAATCAACAACACACCTGCAAGTGTCACAGCACCGCCAAGCCACATGCGCCCCGTTACAACATCGTCGAGGATAAGCACGCCGCCGGCAATACCAAAGATCGTTGAGAGCAGCAGCAATGGACTGATCAGCGATAGATCATAGTGGCGCAGCAGCACAAACGTACCGCCGTGACCTAACAAGCTGGCGCCAAGCGCAGAAAACACCAGGCTGCCAATGACCGGCATGCTCATAGATGTCATAGCCTCGCTCTGACCAGACTCGAAGACGAGCGACAACAGTGCCAACGTCGGGCAGGCAACGACCGCCAGCCAGCCTTGTAATTGAAACGCATTGACGCGGACACGTGACTTCATCAGCGTCAGGCCACCGGCGGCAACAGCGGCTGCCAGTGTGACCAAAATCACCGCGGAGCCGTAGTTGAACACACGCGGATCAAAGCCAATGACCATAACGCCTGCGAACGCCATTGTGATGCCGAGCCAGCGACGCCATTGAATCTCTTCTTTCAAAAACACAACGGACATGAGCGTTGCGAAAGGCACGCCGAGCTGCGCGAGAATGGCGACCGTTGAAACATCGTCGGCTAGCGCAAGCCCCATCGTCAGGAATGCGAAATGCAATGTCCCCATCAAGACACCAACAATAAACAAAACCAGCATTTGCCCCCGATGCCAACGCAAGAATGGCGCAAGCACAAGTAGTACCAATGCAAAACGCATCGCGGCGAACGCTAACGGCGGGACAGCCGCGACGGCAAATTTGGTAGCGACAAGGTTCAGGCCGAAGGCGAGATTGACGGCAATCAGCAATGCCCAGTGCGACACGCGCATAGCAGCTCCGTAGCACCTGCCACGCATCGGGCAGAATGGCGCGCTCGTAGGTCAGGAAAAAACGAGCACTAATATAACATCGTTAGCGCAAGCCCGATGCAGGCAACCAGACTAACTGCTGGTCGGAAACAACGGTGGCAATTCACTCCGTGCGCTCGTCCGCGTTTGCACGCCGGGACGGTGCAACCTCAGTACAGCCTTCGCGAGCCCGGCGCCGTTCCATGGCGTGTCTGTTGCGCTATAACGATGTCGGTCCAGCTCGCGAATCGGGTCGGCATCCGCAGGATCTACGCGCATCGCAATGTCGCCTAACGTACGCACATTCGCTTCGGGCCAGAACGACTGTGCCCATTCCAGCAAATTTTCGTGAGCCGCAATCGGGTCATTTTTCTGACAGGCCTGCTGGACGCGCTTCAACGAACGACGCGTCGCACGAAATGGCGCTTCACGATCTACAGTCGCACGGTGATTGCGGCGCTGCGTTCTCTTGGAATTCGTCACGCGCCACACCCAGGCAAGCGTTAGTAGCCACAGCGCGAGCAAGCCGGCGCAAATCACTTTCAATCGGAAAAGCTCCTCACGCAACGCAACATCTGCCGGCCCGGCGGCTGGTTGCAGGGCTGCTGCGTCTTGCTCAAGATCAGTTGCTGCTGCCGGCGCTTGGTTAGCGGTCGAATTGACGACGCCTGCCGCACGCAAGGTAGGCAAGGCGACGCTGGCAGCTTGCCATTCGCCAGTCGTCGTGTTGAACCACGGGACGCGCAGCGACGGTAACTCAAATACACCACCGGCGCCCGCAATCACCGCAAAGCCTTGCTCACGCCTGCTTTGCATGCCGGTTTGCAACGCACGCTCTGTAATCTCCGGTTGATCCGGATAGACCCGCAGCCCGTTGCCCGTTGCGAGCGCAATCTCAGGCAACTGATTTCCCATTAACCCCGTCGCCGCCAGACGCAAACGAACGTTAGCCGGCTCACCGGGCTCAAGGATGCCATCGTCCGGGCGCACATCCGCATCGAGCGTCAATGCCTTGGCAGGTAGCCAATTGCTGCCCGCAAACTCAGCAGGAGGCGCAACCGTCGGCTGGACAGACAAAGACAGTGGCTCAGACTGAAACACGCGCGGCGTAGAGATTCGTCCACGCTCCCACAAACTCGCTGTAAAGCGGGCCGGCGCGATCTCGTAATCACCACTCGCTTGCGCAAACATCGCAAAGTTACGTTCGATGACCGTATAAAGCCGCTCGCCAATCTGCGCGTCGTAACGACGATCATCGGCAAGCCGTTGCACAATCATCTCACCGCCGTCGACGCGCGGCTCTTCCAACTTGGTTGAGCGCACAGCAACGCCGAGATACAGTTTGATCGTGTAAATCACCTCTGCCTGCACCCAGGACGAGGAGGTATCCAACGAGACCTCAAAAAAAACGTCGGCCTCACCGGGCGGTGCAGCGACCGCTTCCTTCACCGTGACGCGAACCGGACGGCTGCTGACACCGCCAACACTCAGGGCCGGAATTTCGAATTCGCCGGCAGTCTTGGGTAACAGGACAATGGTCCAGCGACGGCTGGTTTGGCGCTGGCCGTTGACGATACTGAAACTTGAATTCTGGCTGCGACCCAGCTCATCGAAGTGTTCTCGCAGCGCACTCACATCGGGCTCACCTTGCTCACCTTCATCGGCCGTAAGGACTAACGAAAATGATTCATTCGTCTGCACCACACTGCGATCCAGTGTCACGAAAACTTCCGCGCCAGCGCTCGCAGCAGCAACACCGAAAACAACGACTAAAAGCACCCGCGCCAGCGCGTTAATCTTCCACATGTTCATCATCCTAAAGCTACCAAGGCTCGCTGCGATCGTCAGGCCACAACCGGACGCCATCCTGATCTGTCTGACGACGTTGGTATTGATAGCGGAACTTGCGCCGCAACAAACCGCCCGGATCATCTTCCACACGCCGTAACCACTGCTCTAACGCCTGCTCGGCTTCGGCAGCCTCGCGTTGTTCCTGAGTCATCTGAACAACGTCGCGCGTTGGCTCGGCGCCATTCTCTTGTGCTTCGGCTTCAGCCGCGCGCATTGCCTCTTGCAATGCTTCAATCTGCCGCTGCTCCTCTGTTTGACTATCGCCGGCGCGTGCATCTGTTGCATCAGCGTCTTCTGTGTCGCCCGTACCATTGCCATCGCTTTGACTGTTCGCGCTCGACTCGCTGTCACCCGTCTCACCATCTTGCGCCGCGCCATCGGGGTTCTGCTCACCCTCACCGTCCGGTTCGCCCTCACCTTGAGACTGTTCGTTCTGATCGCTGATTTGCTCCAGAAGATCGAGGTTGAATCGGGCGTCTTCGTGTTCGGGATCGATGTCCAACGCCGCTTGCAACTGTTCTATCGCTTGTTTCAGATCACCGGCACGCGCGAACGCTGTGCCTGCGTTGTAGCGAGCATCTGCATCACTACCTAGCGAGAATTGCTCGGCGCTGCCGTCAAACTCTCCCGCCCGGTAGCGTGCGGTGGCCTGCCACGCCGGATCTTCAAACTGCTCAGCAGCCGCTTTGGGGTCGCCGGACTCGAGCAACTTGGCCGCTTGCTGATCAGGAGTAGACCAAAGGTCCTGCCAGAAACCTGCCTCGGCACGCGGCGCGACTGCCACAGCGAACAACACAACCATGGCGTAGCCGCCGCGTCGAAATGCCAACGCGATCAACGGCAACAGCAATACGATGAGCCATGGGCCACGATCCAACCAGCGGTCGACGCTCAATGCATCATCGTCGGTCAACGCGACGCTGCCTGACGCTGCGCTGACCCCGAGTTCAAGCGCATCCAGGTCCGCCGCATTACTACTGAGCACCGAAAAACGACCGCCACCCGCGCTGGCGAGTCGGCGCAGCGGGCCTTGCTGTAATTTTGGCAGTGCAATATTGCCCGAACCGTCGGTCAGGAAACCGCCGCGCGGTTGTGGAATCGGCCCACCCTCCGCGGTCCCGACTGCCAGGACGGATAACGTATGTCCGGCTGCTCGGACGTCGTTGATGGCAGTCATCGCCGGCGGCACGTTGCCACCGTCTGCAATCAGCAAAATTCGACCAGCCACTACGTCTGACTGCGCGAACAATTGCAGCGCTTTTTCGATCGCCGAATCCGGATAGCTGCCGCGGCTTGGCATCATGCTTGTGTCCAGCGACGGAACGAGCGCTTCAATGGTGCCGACGTCCGTTGTTAGCGGCGTCACCACAAAGGCGTTAGCGCTGTAGACAACCAAGCCAGTCTCGCCACCCTTTCGCTCGCGAAGAATATCGAGAAGCTTCAATCTCGCTCTTGCCAGGCGAGACGGCGCAACGTCGGTAGCATCCATTGATCGCGACAAATCCAGCGCAATAATCATTGCATCTGACGTACGACTGAGCGGTACTGACTGTCGCTCCCAGGCAGGCCCCGCGAGCGCCGCAAATCCGATGCACAGTGCAAGCCACGCGAGTAACCAGGACCAATCGCGCGTCGTACGTCCAACGTCTTGCCCCAGAACATACGGCTGCAACTGTGCATCGACTAAATGCACCCATGCACCTTTGGCGTGTTGCTTGCGTAGTGTCAGCACAACCAGCGCGATCAGACTCAACGGGATCAGTATCAACCACCACGGACGCATGAAGTGAATATCCGCGAGCATCAGAACAAACGCCTTAACGCGCCGCCGAACCCGGGCACAGCAAACAGAACCAGTGCGGCCGCTGCCGGCCAATGAAACACTTCGTCGCGAATCATCAAGCCCTCTTCTTCATCTGCCGCGGGCTCCAGTGTGTCGAGCTCTTTGTAGATATCAGCAAGACCGACCGTATCGCGTGCACGAAAATAGCGACCGCCTGTGAGCTGCGCGATCGATGTTAGCGTTTGTTCATCCAGATCCGCGCGAGGCACCACAAGTCGCCTGATAGAGCGATCCTGCAACAGCGACTGATCAGCGCCAATGCCAATGGTATAGATTTTCAAACCGACCACTGCCGCTAACTCCGCGGCTTTGAGCGGCTCGATATTGCCTGCGGTATTGGCACCATCGGTGAGCAATACCAGCACATGCTGTTCACCGTCGACGTCCGCATCGCGTACGCGCTTTACTGCCAACGCAATGGCGTCGCCGATAGCTGTTTTTTCACCGGCAAGACCGATTGCAGCTTCGAACAACAGCGTTTTCAGTGTGTCGCGATCGAATGTCAAAGGTGCCTGCAAATAGGCGCGTTCCCCAAACAAGATTAAACCAAGCTTGTCGCCTTCGCGACGTTCGATAAAGTCACCGCCTACCGCTTTGGTTGCCGTTAATCGGTCAACCGAGCGTCCGGCCAGTTTAAAGTCCTTAGCCTCCATGCTGCCCGACAGATCAACGGCCAACATCAGATTTCGACCGGTAACGGGTGTTTGTTCATCGCCGGACTGCCATTGCGGTCGCATTGCTGCAGCAATCAAGGCTAACCAGCCGATCCAGGTAAACATGCGTCGCAACCAGCGACGGGCAGAACCAGAGCCGGCGTTGCTGCCAACAGCCGCAAGCGGGCTGCCCGGCGGCACCTGTAACGCAGAATGATGCAACGTAGTGCGTGCCGGCAAAACGAAGAACGCAACCACCGGCAACACAACGGCAACCGCCATCCACGGCCATGCGAAACTGAGCGCCTCAGGCAAGCCAGGGATACTCATGGCCGAGGCTCCGTTGTTGTACGTTCAAACTGCGCCACGCGCTCGCGACACAAGGACAATAAGGCAGCTGCATCATCATCGCTTAGCGTTGTGTCATTCGGTCGATAGATCGCGTCAACCAACAGCGTACCGGGGTGTGAACTAAACGGCGCATCGGCCATCGGTTCATTCAGGAAAGCGCGCCAGCGCTCTCCCGTAACGCTGGCATGTGCGTCGCGTCCGTCCGCGGCCATCGCCACTCGCCGCAGTGTTTGTGACAATCCAACGAGCAGCGCTCGCGCATTCCGGTTGTGCTCCCAGGCACGCCACTGTGCCGCCATCGCCATGCGCGCAAGCTTAGCCGTGCCGGGTGGTTTGCGCAGCAAGAACACCAAAGCAACAACGCCGACGATCAACAGAGCAAGCAATAGCCACCAGCCGGGCGCGAGCGGCCACCAGCCCACCGCGTTCGGCAGGTGAATATCACGCAACGGCAATTCGCCAGAATTCATACCGCTTTGCCTAAGAGCGTTTGCAATACGTCCAATGGGGTCGCCATCGTCGATACCGATTCAAAGCGGATCCGATTGCGCTCGCACAATCCCTTGAGTTCGCGTTGCTGTTGCTGCCAGTCACGCTGCCAGCGCTGCTGCGAACGCGCGTTACTCACCAGACTTAAACGTTGCTCGGCGACCTGCACTGCATACTCACCAGGGGGCGGTAATTGGCGCTCCAATGGATCATGCACGCTCAAAACAAGCACGTCATTGTGACGGGCAATGCCGCTCAGGTGCGCACCTGCGGCCGCATTAAAGCCAGCGAAGTCACTGACCAGCACAACAAGGCTGCCCGGGTGTGCGACGCGCCGCAGACCTGCCAGCGTGCGCTGCAGCAAGTCGCCGTTGTCGAGGGTCACTGGCGGTTCACGTTGCTGCAAATCCGCCAGCTGATGGATAAACCGCAACACCGCTCGTTTGCCCAGCATGGGGCGCAACTCAGCGCGTTGGGTATCGTTGAACACGAACGCACCCAATCGATCTCCTCGCGCAACTGCCGCCCAGGCCAGCAACACCGACAAGCGAGCTGCCTGCACACTTTTATAGACGCCGCGTGTCGCGAATTGCATAGTGCTGCGCTGATCGACCCAACAAAACACCGGTCGCTCTCGCTCTTCGCGAAACAGCTTCGTGTACGCACGACCCGTGCGCGCGGTCACACGCCAATCGATATTGCGTGGATCGTCACCCGGCTGGTACAACCGCGCTTCGTCGAACTCCATCCCGCGACCTTTGAAATGCGACAAATATTGGCCGCCCTTGCGAGCTCGAACGCGCAATGCCTCTAACGGCAACTGGGACGCGGTGTGACGCAGCGCAATCAGATCCGTTTGCGAAATACGTACCTGCGCCGGCGCATTGTCAGCAATGAGTGTCACAACAATTCCAACGCAGCGCTACGGAACGCCGATACCGGCAATCAAGCGTTCAATGAAATGATCTGTCGTCATACCGTCAGCTTCGGCTTCGAAGCTGAGCAATACACGATGACGAAGAACGTCGGGCACGATTGCCTGAATATCTTCCGGCGAAACGTAGTCGCGCCCATTGAGCCAGGCGTGCGCACGCGATGCACGATCGATCGCGATGCTGGCCCGTGGGCTAGCGCCGAATTGCACCGCGTCAGCAAGCGATTCATTGAGCGATGCGGGATCACGTGTGGCAACGACCAGTTGCACAATATAACGTTCCAGTTCGGGCGCGAGATGCATTTGCAGAATCTCGCTACGCGCTTGCTTGATCGTTTGTTGCGACACCTGCACCGCAGGTTTGAAATCATTCGCGCTCGCTTTGCGCGCCTCATCACGATTCAGCCGCAGAATGTGTTGTTCTGCATCAATGTCGGGATAACCAACCACAACGTGGAGCAGAAACCGGTCCAGCTGAGCTTCGGGTAGCGGGTAAGTGCCTTCTTGTTCTATCGGGTTCTGCGTCGCCATGACAAGAAACAGCTCTGGCAACGGATAGGTTTTCTTACCGACGGTAATCTGCCGTTCCTCCATCGCCTCAAGCAATGCTGACTGCACTTTGGCCGGCGCTCGGTTGATCTCATCGGCCAACACCAGATTGTGGAACAACGGCCCTGGCCGGAATTTGAATGATCCATCCTGCGGCCGATAAATCTCTGTACCGGTCAAATCTGCTGGCAATAAATCCGGGGTGAACTGCAAACGGTGGAAATTCGCCTCAATGCTCTGGCTGAGAACCTTGATGGCTCGGGTCTTTGCCAAGCCTGGCGCGCCCTCAACCAAAACGTGACCATCACACAACAGGGCAATGAGCATGCGATTGACCAGGTGGGGCTGACCAACGATCAGGCTACTGACATGGGATTCGAGTTGTTGCAGTTGCTCGTACGAGGTCACAGGCGATTCTCAGTGGTAGTTAAACACGCGGCCGAACGCTCACGCTCGGCAGTCGGTAAGTGTAGTAGATCATTCCAGCGCTGAACAATTCCCTGTCCCGACCAATTTCCACTCTGGTATCCGTTGGATTCTCCCGCTAGGCTTCGGCTTATGAAGCGCGTAGCAGCATTTTCTGCAGTCCTTGCAGCTCTAACGGTAGCGGGTTGTGGCTCCGACACAACGACGAACGCGAGTGATCGATCGACCACAGACACGCCGTCGCGAGCCGCGTCAGATGCGCGATCTTGTGTGACCACCGCGGAAACAGTGCTGCGTGGTACATTGCACGGCGCGGTGCGCGGCACGATCGCCGCAGACGCAGGCACAACAGAGTGTCGCGGCATGCCGCGGCCTCGCGAGCAAGGTCTGCGCCTGCAATTCCGCACCGCTGGAGTGAGCCGTATGAATCTGCCGCCTCTCGTGCTGATACTGGGTATCGACACACTCGGTCGCGGCGACACGGGCAGCGCGCTACGCACCACAGTGACGCTGATCGATGAAGATCAGGAGCGCTTTTTCTCAACCGGCGAGCAGCAAAGCTGCTTCAGCGACGTGCTGAAGCATCGCGCGCTCGAGCAAGACGCGCAAAGCGTCATTACGGGTACGTTGTGGTGCACAGCCGCGATCCCCCAGGTCAACGGGCAACGCAGTGTCAGGATTAGCGAGCTGGATTTTGAGGGTGTCGTCTCATGGCCGGAGCCTACCCCGTGAACCTGCGTCGTACGCTTATTGGCGTGACCTTATATATAGGCATCCTGTTTAGCCAAGGCGCATTTGCCCAAACCCTGCCCGAGAAACCCATAGATTTTGCGGTTCTCAGAGACTTCTTCGCGCCGGTAGATGTCGTCGTACAAGGCGCGGAACGATGCTTCGCATTAGATGTAGTGGTAGCGGACACACGTTCGCAACAAGCCCGCGGGCTTATGTACGTGCGCTTCATGCCAGAAAGATCCGGCATGTTGTTCGACTATGGCGAGCCGCGAGCACTATCCATGTGGATGAAGAATACGCTGATACCTCTGGATATCGCGTTCGCCACAAGCGACGGCGACATCATCAATGTGGTGCGGGATACCACACCGTTGTCTCTCGCCAGCATCAGCGCCGCGGCACCGGCCGTTTACGTGCTTGAGTTGAACGCTGGCATCGCCGAGCGACTCGATATCGGCCCAGGCTCGCGGCTGCATATCTACCGCTAGCCTCGATGCGTTACTTGATCCGTTTCACGCGCAGTGTTTTGTTGGTGTGCGCCATCTTCAAACGATAGCTCCCAAAAGACTTACGCAAAATCAACACTTCGGGATTTGCCGGTCCTTTGTAACGCTTCTTGCCGAATTCTGCCTGTACCCAAACCTGCCCGTTTTCAAGTCGAAAAACGGTATCGCCCCACCAACCGTCGAAATCTCCGACAATGCGTGACTCCAATCGCTTGGGTCCGCGTTTGCTTTCGACCTGCTCACTGCCAAACGCGTCCTCATCAGCGGGCGCAGGCGCGGTGACAACGGGCTCAGGCGCTGCGGGGATGGGTTCGTCAGAGATCATATCGGGCGTCGACGCGGCTGGCGGCTTTGCTGGCTGGGTTGATGGCGGCATCGCGTCAGCAACGGGCGACGGCGCTTGTGCTTCCGTTTCAGTTAGCACCGGAGCCCGTTCAGGCACAGCGACGCTCGCCGGTGTCGGCGTGGCGGGTAGCTCGGTCGCTGAAGGGGTTGCCGGCGCTGCCGGTGGTTCAGCGATAGCGTCGTAACAGGCCAACCGCTCCGCGGTGTTTTCGAGCGAACGGCATTGCGAAATGTCGGTAATTGTCTGCGCGGCCCCACAAACCGGCAATAAAGCCAGCACACATAGCGATGATACGACTGCGCCAACTCTGGCGCTACTCATATGGTTTTTTTGGCTCATTTCCATTATCCGCACAGCATAAAACAAACACGCCGTAAGTGTACCCGATCCCACGTCACAGCCCGTGGTCCGTGTGTACTTTTTTTACAACACAGATCGCCATTTTGGAGCAATTTGCGCAATTTGGAGCCACACAAAAACGTCAGAAACGACAATTTTGTGCCTTATGTCACGACAAAATCATGCACCTCTGTTGAAAAAAAATGTCAGGGAACATCTAGTAAATTGATAAAAAACAGTAGCTAAGAAAGGGCAAAAGTCGCTTTCACGCGACACACCCTGACAGATACCGCAAAAGCACCTGTGCGCTTTTTACAACAGCGACTTGGCGGTTGTGGCGTAGGTGGTATTATTCGGACACTCATTCGTTATCGAATGTGTGAGCAGTATTGACAGGAAAGCAACAAAGATAGGTAAAGCTACGGCGATGCCACCTGAAGATGCTGTTACATACCCAATCTCGTTCTAGAACAAGAAATTTGTTACCTCAGGAGGAATTCATGAGTAAC
>JBCBZK010000026.1:0-32236 GCA_039815365.1 Pseudomonadota bacterium
GCTGATGCCAACGGTATTGATCATTGACGACAACGACGGTATTCGTGAAGCCTTGCAATTACTGCTAGAGGTTCACGAGCTCGACGTGCGCAGCGCCGCAACGCCTCGCGAAGGGCTGGCGATCCTTGCCTCATCGCCCGTTGATCTTGTGATTCAGGATATGAATTTCGCCGAAGAGAAAACCTCAGGCGCGGAAGGCGTTGCGTTGTTTGGGCAGATTCGTTCGCAGTGGCCAGACTTGCCGGTTATTTTGCTCACCGCATGGACGAGTCTTGAAACGGCCGTTGAGCTCGTGAAAGAGGGTGCAGCCGATTACATCGGGAAACCATGGGATGACACCCGTCTGATGACGACGGCCCGCAACTTGCTCGACTTACACGAGGCAAAACGCGATAACCAACGTATGCATGCTGAGCGCGATGCGAGTCGTGATGCGTTAGCGGCCAAGTATGATCTGTGTAATACAGTGTATCGCAGTGATGCGATGCATGAGGTCATTACTCTGGCATGCCGCGTTGCGCCATCGGACATTGCGGTTCTGATCACCGGGCCGAACGGTTCCGGCAAAGAAAAACTGGCAGAAATCGTGCAGGCAAATTCGGCGCGCAGTGACGGGCCATTCGTGCGCGTCAATGCGGGTGGTTTGCCAGGTGACTTGCTCGAAGCCGAACTGTTTGGCGCAGAACCAGGCGCCTACACAGGCTTGAACAAAACGCGCATTGGCCGATTTGAAGCGGCCCACGGCGGTACCCTTTTCCTTGACGAGATCGGCAACCTTTCCGCTGAAGGTCAGAATCGTTTGTTGCGTGTCTTGCAAAGCGGGGAATACGAGCGGCTAGGAAGCTCGACGACTCGCAAGGCAGACGTGCGGGTTATTAGCGCTACAAATGCTGACTTACCCAAGGCGATTGCGGCAGGGCAGTTTCGAGAAGACCTGTACTACCGATTGAACGTTATTGAGCTTAACGTTCCACCACTCGTCGAACGCAGGGCGGATGTCGTGCCGTTAGCGGAGGCGTTTCTGGGTGGTGAGCGAAGCTTGAGTCGTGCAGCAGCGCAATTGTTGAATCAGCAGCCATGGCCGGGAAATGTCCGTGAGCTACAAAACCTGATGGCGCGGGCTGGCGTATTGAGCGATAGCGAGGTTGTTGATGTTGACGTGCTCGGTATCGCGCCTGAGTCACCGTCTCTCGCGCTTCCTGAACCGGGTGAAGATGATATTCGTCGCGCTTTAGCGCGCCACGGCAATGTGGTTGCACGCGCGGCCCGCGAGCTTGGAATGAGTCGCCAAGCCTTGTACCGGCGCATGGTAAAATACAACCTGCATGACGACTCTAAAACAGACAGCTAAGGTCATTTTCAGCACTCAGGGTCGACTGGCGCTCGCCTCTTTCGTGGTCGTTGCGCTTTCGCTGCCCGTTTACCATTGGCTCTACGCGACAACGGACAGCGTCGCGCTCAGTGCCAGCATTTGCCTCGTCCTGTCTACGCTGCTGGTTAGTACGCTAGTCTCATTCGTGTTTCGACCGCAAGCACAGCGGATACGCGCATTGATTGACAGCGCGGATAGCCTGCGCGACGCCGATTTCAGCTTCACAATTGTGGAACATCACGATGATGAGATTGGCGAGCTTATCCGCGCGTATAACCTCATGGTCTCAACACTGCGGGCCGAACGTCAGAATCTGCACCAAAGAGAGTTAATGCTGGACACTGTGCTGCAGGCCTCACCTCTGGCTCTGGTGCTGTGTAATGACAGCGATCAGGTGATCTACGCCAACAGCGCAGCGCGCGAGTTGTTCTCCAATGGGAAGCGGTTCGCCGGCATGCGTTTTGTCGGTGCCATTGCGTCCGGTGCGCCCGATGCGTTGCGCGAGGCAATTGCGGCGGGTAACGACGCGATGGTCAGTGTGGATGGTGCATCCGATGCAGAGCGCTACCATTTGTCCTGCAGCGTTTTCACATTGAACGCGCGTCAGCACAAGCTTTACTTGCTCAAACGCCTGACGCACGAACTGAATCGACAGGAAGTCGCGACCTGGAAGAAAGTCATAAGGCTGATCGGTCATGAGTTGAACAATTCGCTTGCACCGATTTCATCGATGGCTCATTCAGGCAGTCTGCTGCTCGAACGTGAACAATTCGATAAGTTACCTGCGATTCTGGCGACGATTGAACAGCGCAGCGCACATCTGAAGACGTTCATCGAAGGTTATTCGCGGTTTGCCAAACTACCGACCCCAAGGCTTGAGCGCGTTGACTGGGATGCGTTCCTTGCACCGTTAGCACGACTACAGTCGGTGCGTTATGCGCCGGTCGGCAACAATGCAGCCGGAATGGTTGACCGGCAACAGCTAGAGCAAGTCATCATCAATTTACTCAAGAACGCGCTGGAATCAGGATCAGATCACGATCAGGTTGAGCTTGCGCTTGAGCCGGCGAACAATGGTTGGCAGATATCGGTGAGTGATCGCGGCAAAGGCATGAGCGATGAGGGTCTGGCAAGCGCGCTGTTACCATTTTACAGCACCAAAAAAACCGGGTCAGGGCTCGGCTTATCGTTGTGTCGCGAAATCGTTGATGCTCACGACGGCCGTATTGGCTTGCACAATCGTGACGATGGCGGCTTGGTCGTTCAAGTCTGGTTACCGGCCGGCGTACACAGAAGCACTCAATCGTGACTACGACGACAGTCTGCCTCATTGGTGCACCACACGATACGAACTCCAGTTTCCTGCAGGGTGCAGCTCAAGCCCCTGATTGCATTCGTCGGGTATTGCATAACGGCGCGGCCAATATGACCTCGGAGTCTGGAGTTGATATCAGCACGCCTGGTCTGCTGCGCGATGCAGGTAACATTGACGTTGAGAATCGGCAGCAGGACGTCATGTTGGTGGAGTCCGGCATCGCGGCGATACTCGCGGCGTCGGAGCGGCCATTAATGCTTGGCGGCGACCACGCAGTGACCTATCCCGCACTCAAAGCGATCAGCGCACAGCACGGCGCTGTCGATATTTTGCATTTCGACGCGCACAGCGACACCTATCCAGATTTTGATGGTAACCCGTACTCGCATGCATCTCCGTTTGCCCGCATTCTGGAGGCGGGCTTGTGCGAACGACTTGTGCAGGTGGGTATTCGCACGTTGACAGAAGCACAGCAGACTGTCATCACGCGTTATGGCGTCGAATGTGAGCCATGGCGTGGCGATGTGAGTCAATGGTTAGGGCTGTCGTTCGCGCGCCCGCTCTATATCTCCGTCGATATTGACGCGCTGGATCCGGCGTTTGCGCCGGCCGTATCTCACCACGAACCGGGCGGCATGACGACCCGCGACATCTTGCAAGTGCTGCATACCCTTAAAGGGCAGGTTGTCGGTGCTGACGTTGTCGAGTACAACCCGCTGAGAGACCAAAATGACATGACGGCGATGGTGTGTGCAAAGTTCGTCAAAGAATTGGTGGCGTTACTCAGCCGATAGCGGGAGCTTGTCTAAGTTCTGGTGTCTGGGTATGCTCCTTGTGTTGATAATTAGTTCGACGATTTTTCACTGGGTGCCTTTGCTGACCAACTGTCGAGGTTTGGTGAAAGTTTCAATGCGTTGCCGTTGAGGCAGCAAGCGTACGATTGATCACGAAGGGGTGACAAAATGAGAATGCAGACGTTAAAGCGCGCCGTTGGGCGCGCGTGCGGCCAGGCGGGCATTGCCGCGATAGCCACATTGGCGGTCCCTGGCGCAGCGCTAGCGCAGCAAGCGCTCGAAGAAATTGTAGTCACCGCACGAAAGCGCTCCGAAAGCCTACAGGACGTGCCGATTTCGGTTTCGGCGATTACAGAGAGCCAGATTCGTGAGGCAGGTATCGAACGACCTGCTGATTTTATCAACTTGATCCCCAACATCACGATTGTCGATTCGGCGAACGTCGGTGATACGCAGGTCAGCATCCGCGGTATCGTGTCGACCCGCGATGCGGAATCCACCTTCGCCTACGTTGTTGACGGCGTACTGATCACGAACCCGAATGCATTCAACGAGGAATTGTTGGACATTGCACAAATTGAAGTGCTCAAAGGTCCACAGGGTGCGCTGTACGGTCGTAACGCGGTTGCGGGTGCCATTCTGGTCACCACGAAAGAGCCCGGTGACGAATTTGAAGGGAGCGCGACGCTCGGTTTCGGCAATCAGAACACGCAGCGCGCGAACGCGGTCCTGAGTGGACCATTGAGCGACAATGTGCGAGGTCGCCTGGGCGTTAGTTACCGAAACACCGACGGTTTTTATGAAAACGTGTTCAGAGGCACGGATGATTCGGTCGACTATCTACAGGATACGTCGTTGAAAGGGCGTCTGGATTGGGACGTAAACGACAAGTTGTCACTGGATTTTCGCGCCGGTGCGAGCAAAGTCGACGGCGGTGCAATCAACTTTAACGCAACGTTTGCGATCCCGGGGTTCGAACAAGCGTTTTCGCAACCGGCTTTTTTCGCTGACGTTAACGATCAGGATTTCATCTTCTCGTTCAACGTACCAGGCGAGAACGAGCAGGAAACGCTCGAATTCTCAGTGAAGGCGGATTATCTGCTGGAGCGCTCAACCTTAACAGCGACGTTTGCCTATAACGATCTCGAGGAGTACCTATTGTCCGACGGAACGAGCGCATCGTTCTACGGCTATGAAGTTACCCCTGCCTGCCAGGCGGATCGGGCATTGCTGAACAATTTGCCTGTTGGCGCCGGCGGTGCGGGTCGCGAGGACCTGTTCGGGCCGTTCTTCGCCCCATTTGGCGTGTTCCCGGCCGGCGGCGGCGCGGCACCTGACTTTACGGGCGTTTACGGGCCATATACGCCGACGGCGTGTGACGGCTACCAGTATCAGGAGCGCAATCAGAAGGACACAAGCTTTGAGTTACGCCTGACTTCAGATGAAAGCTACGCTGCTCAATGGATCGCCGGCCTGTACTTTGCCGACATCCAGCGGGATGTCGTCGTCGCGTACGGGGCGGATACCGGTCAGGGTTTCCTGCGGCAGGCCTACGTTGGCCCGACCGGCCCAAACCCAACGGATCTTCTGTTTGACGACACATTCGATACGACCGTTATGGCCGCTTTCGGACAGGTTGAGTTCGATCTGTCCGAGACGGTTGAGCTTGCGATTGCAGCACGCTATGACATCGAGGATCGAGATGTCAGCAATAATGTCCCTAACGTGTCAGCGTCGGGGCTCAACATCAATACGCTGGACGGCCTTGGCATGCCAGGTCCGATCAATCCGGCATTTGCCGCCAATCCGGGCGGTATTCCTGATCGCAACGAATCGTTTGAGCAGTTGCAACCCAAAGTCAGCCTGAGCTGGGCAGCAACGGACTCGCTGAATCTATTTGCTACGTACGGCGTTGGTTTTCGCAGTGGCGGCTTTAACTCGATTGGCAGTCAGGCGACATTGGACTTCTGGTTGAACGATAACGCGGACGGCACAAATCCTGGCGCGGCGGTTGACGCACAACTGCTCGTTCGCGACGAGTATGAGAAGGAAGTGACCACGAGTTTTGAGGTAGGCGCGAAGGGTGAATTCTTCGATCGACGCCTGCGTGTTAATGCGGCCTTCTTTAATAATCAGGTGGAAGACAATCAATTCTTTGAATTTTTTGCCGGCCCATGGGGATTGCTGCGCGTTGTCACAACGATCGACGAGCTCGAAATTAGTGGGTTTGAAGCAGATTTCGACGCTGTGCTGACAGACAACTTCAACGTTTTCGGCGGTATTGGCTTACTGGATAGCGAAATCAAGGAAAACCGTAATCGACCGCTTTCCGTCGGCAACGATGCTCCTCAAGCGCCCGAGACCACCTTTAATCTCGGCGCGAACTTCAACATGCCGATTGGCGGTCTTGAGTTCAACGCACGTCTGGACTACCAATTTGTCGATGAAATGTGGTTCCACACGCTGCAGGGCGAAGCGACTCCGACGGTTTGGCAGATATTTTTCGGCCCTGGTTTCACACAGGACCTGTCGCAAGCCAAGCGCGATGACTACAGCACCATCAATCTGCGAATGAGTCTGTCAGGCGAGCAGTGGACCGCCAGCTTATGGGGGCGCAACCTGACGGATGAGGAATATCTACAGGAAGTCATTCCGGCGCCAGAATTTGGTGGTTCGTTTGTGCATCCGAGCGCCAGAGACGCTTATGGCATCGATTTCACTTATAACTTCTGACAATCCGCTCGTTCGGTAGTGTCGTTTTACGGCACTAAAAGCCGCCAAAAAGCAGCGTCTGAAACAGACGCTGCTTTTTCTTTGCCTGTGTATTTTTCGCGATGTTTTTTTACAACAACAGGTTTCATTGGTATCTAACTTTGTCGGGTCGGTTTTTTCGAGTGAAACGCTTGTTAGTGTGAACTGATCGTGGTTCACTTAGGTCAGTTTGTGTGGTTATCGCAACGTTTGAGGTCCTGTTGCGGCAAACATACAACACACTTGGGTTATGGTATTTGATAGAGACGCGATGTTGTTGCGTGAGGGGTAATTAGAGTATGTCGAGAAAATTCATTGGCAAGTCCATGTTGTCGGTGGCCGTGGCCAGCGCGCTTGGAAGTTTGACGTTTAGTGCGCCTGTGCTCGCGCAGGAAGAAGACACGGTTATTGATGAGATCATTACGACAGGTACGCGCCGTGCGGAGCGCTCTGCGGCTGACTCACCGGTACCGGTTGATGTGATCTCTGGCGCGGACATCGCGCGGACGCCATCAGCTGACGTGCAAGACATGCTGAGAACGGCCGTGCCGTCGTTTGATGTAAACACGCAACCCATTAGTGATGCTGCGACCATCGTGCGTCCAGCGAACGTTCGTGGACTGTCTCCGGATAACGTACTCGTACTCGTCAATGGCAAGCGCCGTCACCGCGGCTCGATCATCTCGTTCCTCGGCGGTGGTATTTCGGACGGTGCTCAGGGCGTTGATATTTCAGCGATCCCAGCCCTTGCAATTAAGCAGGTAGAAGTACTTCGCGACGGCGCATCTTCTCAGTACGGCTCTGATGCGATTGCCGGCGTATTGAACTTTATCCTTCGCGACGGCGCTGAAGGCGCCGAAGTCATCGCCAACTACGGCTCGACCTTTGATGGCGACGGTGATAACTACCGTATCGCCGGTAACGTCGGTCTGCCGTTGGGAAATTCTGGCTTTATTAACCTGACCGCTGAGCTCAACGATGTCGAAGGCACCGTTCGCTCAGTCGTTCGTGATGACGTTGCACTCGCGGCCGCATCAGGTTACGGCCCGGTACAGGATTTCTCTGACATCAACACCTATACGTCAGAAGTCCCGCAGTATTGGGGACAACCTGACGTCACCGATGACATTAAGCTGTTTGTTAACTCGGCATTTGAGTTCAGCAACGGGGCTGAAGCTTATTTCTTCGGTAACTACGCCGAGCGTAACGTTGAAGGTGGCTTCTTCTACCGCAACATCGTAGGCCCAACGACCGGGCAGCAGCGCGGTGGTGTTTACCGCGGTCCAACGGTAGATCCGTTGACCGGTCTGGCTGACCCGAACGGTGTGCCATCGATTCTCGTTGGCGATCTCGACGGTCTTGGCGCTGGTGGTGCGTGCCCTGCAGGTATACCGCTTGGTGGCACCAATGGTGTGATTCCGGATCCAACGATTCTGGCTCAGGTCACAGGTGATGCGAACTGCTTCTCTTTTGCTGAAACTATCCCGGCGGGTTTTGTACCGCGCTTCGGTGGTGACAACGAAGACAGCGCTATCGCGATCGGTTTGCGTGGTGAAATGAATTTTGGCACTGGCTTGCTGTATGACTTCAGCATCCAGCGTGGTTCAAACCGCACCGACTTCTTTATCCGAAACACGATTAACGCCTCTTTAGGGCCGGATACGCCGCGTGATTTCACACCGGGTGGTCAGGAACAAACGGAAACAGTAGCTAACGCTAACTTCTCATACGCGTTCGACGTCGGCTTTGAATCGGATCTAAACGTTGCGTTTGGCGCCGAGTATCGTGAAGAGGAATTCGATTTGTTTGCGGGCGACCCGGCTTCTTTCGCATTGGGTGTGCTGGCCGATCAGGGTTTCTCATCAAGCTCCAACGGTTTTGGCGGATTTCCTAACGATACTTCAGCGACACAGGACAGTGTGGCCGCTTACGTCGATTTGGAAGCAGACCTGACCGACCAGCTGACATTGCAAGCTGCGCTTCGCTATGAGGACTTCAGTGAGTTCGGCGATACAACCAACGTCAAGTTGGCGGGTGTCTACGCGGTGAATGATGCGTTGCGTATCCGTGGTGCGTTTTCTACCGGATTCCATGCCCCAACGGCGGGACAGGCTAATATCACCAATGTAACGACTCAGAACGTCGCTGGTGTGTTGGTTGACCAGGGCACATTGCCACTGTCATCGGCTGCCGGTCAGCTCGCGGCTGATTTCATTGCCAGTGCAGGCAATGGTCGTCCGTCGCTTGGATCGGAAGATGCGACTAACTTTGCGTTCGGCGTATCGTTCGACATCGGTGCGGCTACCTGGACGATCGATTACTACAACATCGAGCTAGAAGATCGTGTCGCGCTTGGTGCGAACGTAGACTTCCTTGACGCACTGAACTTCGCTGATCCAAACGGCAATAACTACGCGACCGTTTCAGCAGCGCTGACAGGTTTGGATGCAGATGGTGTGATCAACCGTCAGGACTTTATTGGTCTGGATGACTTGTCGCAGTTCCGCTTCTTCTCAAACAGCTTCGATACAACAACCACAGGTTTCGATATTGTGGGTTCATACGGTTTTGATGCGCTGCAAGGCAGCTCGCAAATCACCGTCGCCTTCAACTACAACGAAACAGAAGTTGACAGTGTTGGAACCATCAACCCGATTAGCGATGGCCGTGTACAAGCTATTGAGGACTTGCTCCCCAATCTGCGTGGCAACGTTACGTGGACGCACCTGCAAGGTGACTGGCGGACACTGTTACGCGCTAACTACTACGGTTCGTGGGATGACACAGGCAACGGCGTTAACGACATCGGCGCTGAAATTCTGCTCGACTTTGAAGTGGGCTATAACGTGACGGACAGCATTGAGGTCGTTGGCGGTATCGCGAACATCTTCGATGTGTTCCCAGAAGAGAACCCAAGTGCGGGTTCGCTAGGACAGCTGTACTCTGAAGCAAGCCCGTTCGGCTTCAACGGTGGTCAGTGGTATCTGAGAACACGTTTCTTGTTCTGATAGAGTGTCTTGAGAAAGGCGAGGGCTGGCTATGCTAAAACATTCGTCAGCTCTCGCCGTTTTGATGTTATGGGGGCTTCTACTTGGCGTGGTTCATGCGCTGAACTCAGTGTGACACGGCTGTCAGGGTGCTGACAGAGTAGAAGCAAGCGGCGGTCGCCGCTTGGGGGCAAGGGGCGCTACGGCGCCCCTTTCTTTTTAGACTCCCCGGTTCCTGCAGCTTAGAGCCAACGCACGGGGTCTGGCATTAGCCGATCAAGGCATCAACCGTCTTGTTGTATCTTGCAAGCGCCCCTTCAAAACGCCCGAACGTCAGCGTTTCGTTTGCCCCAGAGCTAAGCCCGGCCTGAATGCTCTCACCGATCTCAAAATCTTCGGCCAGGGTGTCGACAGTGATCTGGTGGTTACGCGCCCAATGCTCCTGATGCTGCGTTGTACAGACACTTGCGGCAGGTACGAGCGTGTTCACCGTGATTTTCGTGGTGTCTACCGCGACAGCGTTAATGTGTATCCAGGCGATATGGTCGGATTGCACCAGCAGGGCAGTGCCTGGCAGCAGCGTGTACAACACCTGCGCGTGGTCCCGTAGCTGCCTTTCATCGGGAGGTATTGATGAGAGATCGCGTAGCGATTTTCTCGCCAAAACAGAACGAATATGAGGTCCGAATTGTTCATAGCTGGACAGGTTGTCGAGAAAGTAGGGCCCAATCGTGTTGCGATGCGCTACGCGAAAATGATACGACTCAAGCCCGCCTTCCGCGACAATCTTCCAATTGACCCGATAGGTCTTTTCTTGACGATGCAGCAACTCGTGGTCCTCAGCATGGAACCACGCGAAGTCGCCAGCAAGCCCACCAAGTTGCTGATCCACGTCCGGAGGGTACTCGCCCGTTGGGTTGACCCATATCCAACCGTAGCGTTCGCTACAGCCGAGCCGTTTCAACCCTAACGCTGCGTCGTCGAGACCAGGAAAGCCCTCGGCGCGATGCGGGATCGCGACAAGTTGCCCATTATTGCTCCACGTCCAGGCATGGTAGGGACATGAAAAGCGACGTTTGCAACCGTGTGCTTCGTCGACGAGACGGGTGCCCCGATGCCTGCAAACGTTGTGAAATATATGCGGATTGCCGTCGTCGTCGCGTGTGATAAGCAGCGCATGACCCTGGAATTCGCGACGCAGGAACGATCCGGGTCCAGCCAGCTCGCTGGAATGCACAAGCGGCTGCACAAACGCCGACAAAATATGTGTCCGCTCGCGCGTGAACCGATCAGGATCGGTATAACGGTCAGTCGGGCTAAACTCAATCCCGTCGTCAAGAAAAGGCTGTTTGTCTCTGTCTAACGCGGCCAGTTCGGCCAGCAAGGCGATCTCTTTGTCCGGGGTCATGGTGTCACCGTGTGTCAGTTAACAACAACGGGGCTGACGAGTCTGCCCCCAGATCGCCTAGCAACACGTAATGTCACACAAACGCGTTACGCGATCGCTTCATCGCCAATGCGACGCGGCAATCGTAGATCCGAGATTAACCGCAGTGCGGCCATGATCCGCAGAACAATCCAGGTCAGATCGAATTGCCACCAGCGCAAACCGTGGCGGGCCGAGTAAGGAAACTTGTGGTGATTGTTGTGCCAGCCTTCGCCGATCGCGAGAATACCGACGATCCAGTTATTGGTGCTGTCATCTTTCGCGTCATGCGGCTGACCACCCCAGCGGTGGCATACGGAGTTCACCATAAACGTGGCGTGCCACAGTGCAACCGTACTGATAAAGAATCCCCACACCAGCATTTGCAGACCACTGGTGCCTAGCGTCGGATCGATATAATTCAGCGTAACGCCCAAAACGAACATTGCAGCCATCTGGCCGATAATGATCGTTGCATAGTTTCGTTGCAGGAATTTGAGTTCGGGGAAACGGTGCAGATCGCGAGCGTTCGCGCCGTTCTCCAAGAACGACTCTGCCTTCATCATCCAGCCCATGTGAGCGTTCCAGAACCCTTGCGTGCGCGGCGAATGGATGTCTTTATCCGTTTCGGTGTAGCGATGGTGCGTGCGGTGATGCGCAACCCACCACAGAGGTCCGCCCTGCACAGCGAGGCTGCCGAACAGCGTAAGCACGAACTGCACTGGCCGTGAGGCCTTGAACGAACGGTGCGCCAACATACGATGAAAGCCCGCAGTGATGCCGAATGCACGTATCAGGTACATGATAAGGGCAACACTGATTGCGACCGTGCTGGCACCTGTAAAGATAGCCCCGAGACACGCAATGTGAAACACGACCATTGCAATTTTGACCGCGTTCGCCTGGCGGTTCGCCACGCGTAATGATGTGTTTTGCGTCACTGAGCTACTCTCCTGTATAGCAAGCCCGCGTACAGTAACAGAAAGTGTCAAATCGGGCATCGCCAACCGGTGCTGCCGATGGCCTGTCGAGACTTGGATCGTGGGGTCGCCCTCGATAGTCACAGGCGTTACTATGAATGTTTGACGTAGGCCTACCGGCATGGCGCACACCGATATCGCTGCATTTGAATCTGTTTTCCACGACGCCGTGTCACGTGTCGTACAGCACCTTGAAACAGAAGAGCAGGGCAACGGTCGCGCGACCGGTTACGCGCCGTTGCCACAGATTCTGGAAAAACTCGGTATCGAGCATTGGCTGGCGCACGGCGGTCTGAACGGCCAGGCATTCGAACGTTTTCTTGATCAGTATCTCGAACACTCAGTCAAGCTGCATCACCCTTTGCATGTGGCCCATCAGGTGTCGATCCCTGATTACCCGTCGGCGCTCGGTGCCATGATCAACGGTCTCACAAACAATCCGATGGCGATCTATGAAATGGGACCGGCGGCTGCGGCCATCGAATTTGCGGTGGTTAACTGGATGCTTGAGAAGGTAGGTTGGACACCCCAGCCGCAACGCGCCACAGGCGAGGATAGCTCGCAATTCTCCGCAGGTGTGTTGACGCACGGTGGTTCGCTGGCGAATTTAACGTGTTTGCTCGCCGCCAGAGGCGTGTGTGCACCGGACGCATGGCAAGACGGTGTGCCTCGCGATCTTGCGATTCTGGTGCCACCCGCATCGCATTACTCAGTCGCTCGCGCTGTGGCAATGTTGGGGCTCGGTGAGCGTGCAATGTATCACTTGCCTGCCAACGAATGGGGTGTGGTCGACGCTAACGGCGTGGCGGCCGCGCTTACGCGTATTCGCGACGACGGTAAACGCTGTATGGCCGTGCTTGCTAACGCCTGCGCAACTGCGACAGGTTTGCATGACCCGCTTCGACCGATCGGTGAGATCTGTCGTGAACACGACTTGTGGTTTCATGTGGATGCCTGTCATGGTGCAACGGCGTTGCTCAGTCCTGCACAGGCGCCCATGCTCGATGGCATTGAACTCGCCGATTCGGTGGTGTGGGACACACACAAAATGATGCAAGTCCCCGCGCTAGCCGCCGCTGTTTTGTTTCGCAAGGCGTCGAGCTTTGAGCGGGCGTTTCATCAGGATGCGAGCTATCTAGCCTATGGTGAAGACGTCGACAGTTACGACTCACTGCCGCGTGCGGTCGAATGCACAAAATCCGCACTTGGATTTAAGATTTTCATGAACATCGCCTGGCGTGGTCAAGATGCACTGGGCGACTACGTTGATAACCGGTACACAATGACGCGTCGCTTTTATGATGTGATCAATGCGCGCGACGGTTTCTATTGCCCGTTCGTACCTGAAACCAATATTTTGTGTTTTCGCTATGGTGACGACGATACGCTTCAACAGCAGATTCGTGATGACATGGTAAAGCGCGGCACGGCGCACATCACCTCGGCGATGGTCGCCGGGCGGCGCTGGTTACGCTTGACTGTGATGAACAAGCTGACTGACGACGCCGCGTTGGACAGTCTACTCAGCGCGATTGAAAATTCGGCGAAAGAGATCCTGGAGCGTTCTGATGGATAAGTCGTCACGTTCGCGATAGCAACCGCGCATCCTGGCGTTACGAACAGCACCCGTTCACAATCGCTATCAACGTGATCATTGTGAATACTCCCACTATCCGCCCGTCGCGCTGTTTGATGCGCCGTGGGTCAACATAATCCCGCGGCAATATTCTGGTGAGCAGGCGACGTTAGGAGTATCCTTAGGTAATAACAAGCGTTAGTCGAAATATTGCAAGGTTGACGCACCGGAAGAATGACGGGGGTCATCACTTGATTATTGATTTTCCCACAGCGGAAGAACTTAAAATGCGCCGCGCTGATACGTACAAGCAGTGGAAGCGCGCTGCAATGGCGTACGACAAGAAATACCGATTAGATCGCTGGAAGAAAAAAGACTACTCGGAACGCTACGACTTCAACGCGATTCGCGATCGTCTCACGCAATTGGTAGAACACCGAAATGCGCGTGACAACCAAGGCCTGCTGTTTCATCTTAACGAAGGCATCCATGGTAACTTAGGCGGCATGGGTCGGCCGGACCTGTACCGCAAAGCGAAATTCGGCACGAAGCAACTCATCGTTGATTACGTCGACGAAATTGTCACGTCTCTCGGCCATATTGCCAGCCCGAAAGTCAAAGACATTACATTTGAAGAGAAGCTGGATTTCTTCCAGCGCGCGAGCCATTGTTTTGGCCGCTCGGCGTTGATGATGAGTGGCGCAGGCAGTTTGCTTTACTACCATCTGGGCGTTGTCAAAGCGTTATGGGAACAGACGTTGTTGCCAAGTATCATCTCTGGCTCCAGCGGTGGCGCGTTTATCGCCGCGTTAGTCGGTACGCGCGCGGGTGATGAGCTTAGCGAGCTGTTCGATCCAGCGTTTCTTGAAGCCGAAGCGCAAGATCAACAGCAAACACTTATGAGCCGCATCTCGCCGCTTTCGCGAGGAAGCATGCCCGCGGAACAGGTGTGGGAGGCAGTCGAGCGTTTAGTGCCCGACATGACGTTCCAGGAAGCGTACGAGCACAGCAACATTCACATCAATATTTCGGTGGCGCCGGTGGAGCACCATCAGGCATCGAGACTACTGAACGCCATTACTTCGCCTAATGTAATGATTCGTGAGGCGGTAATGGCATCGTGCGCGGTGCCGGGGGTTTATCCGCCGGTAACACTGGCGGCGCGTAATTCCAAAGGAAAACGTCAGCGCTATCTGGCGTCGCGCAAGTGGGTCGATGGATCTGTTGCAGAGGACCTGCCATTGAAACGCTTGTCCCGTTTGTACGGCGTTAACCATTCCATCGTCAGTCAAACCAATCCACTGGTGTTACCGTTTATCAGTGAATACAAGGGTAGTGAGAAAGTCTGGGATATTGTTCGCCAAACGAGTTTGCGTACCGCGAAAGACTGGTCGTTAGCGGTTGCCCGTTTGATTCAGAAGCCATTGGGGCGCCAGTTTGCACTCAACCGTATGATCAACACCTACGGTTCCGTGATTTCACAGACCTACACCGGCGATATCAATATTCTGCCTGCAACGCGCAGCTTTAACCCGTTGCGTTTGTTGTCGCCGCGCAATACGCGTGAAATCATGGAATTGATCCGCACTGGCGAACGGGCAACCTGGCCAGCGGTCGAAAAGATTCGCACACAAACGCGAATCAGTCGTGAGCTCGACATGATACTTGCCCGCTACGAGGACAAACTGGTGACGACAGCGCGTAAACAACAAATCATGCTGGATCGCTCCGCTTAGTCGAACCGACGCATCATTACGTTCTTGACGGTTCATTGAAATGATGTACTTACTGATATTGCTGGGTGTGGTTGTGGCGGCGTATCTGTATGCCAACGCCAATCCGGTCATCGCCACACGCAAGTGTCTGTCGGTAGCAAGTTATCTGTGCGGGATGCGCAAAGCATCGGTGCTCGTGGATCACTATGAATGGCACTATCTGGACAGCGATGATGGCACCGGTAAACCGGTTGTGCTTTTAGTCCACGGCTACGGTGCGGACAAAGAGTCATGGCTGGGTTACGCGCGCTTACTGACGTCGTCCTACCGTGTCATTGCGCCGGATCTTCCCGGGTTCGGACTCAGCGATAGAAATGTGTTTGATGACTACTCACCACGATCACAGGCGCAGCGCCTTGCGCTCTTTTGTCGCGTACTGAACCTGCGAGACTTGCACGTTGCTGGCAGCTCAATGGGCGGGTATATCTGCAGTTGGTTTGCTATTGACCACGGGCACTATGTAGCAAGCTTGACGTTGATGAATGCGGCAGGGGTGTTTGGCGCAACCGCATCTGGAGTGCAACAAGCGGCAGAGGCGGGCAACAACCTTCTGCTGATTAAGAACGAGCAGGACTTTATGAACCTGCTGAAACTGCTTACACCGAAACCGCCGTTCATGCCTGCGTTCATGCGGCGTTATGCAGTGCAGAACTACCTGGAGCATGGCGATCAACTCGACACGATATTTTGGCAACTTGCCGAAGCGCAGCAGCAAGACGGTCTACAGGCTTCGCTCAGTGACATTAATGTGCCAACGCTTATCGTCTGGGGTGACAGTGATCAGGTGATTGACGTGAGTTGCGTGGACGTGTTCGACGAGGCTATCGGGGACAGCGAGACACTCATTTTTGCCGGTAAAGGGCATATTCCAATGTTCGAGGCACCAGTACAGACTGCGCGGCGGCAGAAACAACTTATTGAGCGGGCGCGTTCTTCCAGCCACGTGTCGACGGTAAGCTAACGATCTCAAGCTTGCGCAGCAGGGCGTCGTGATCGGGCTCGACAATGATCATGTCACGATGTTTGCGCTGCACGAATCCAGCGGCAACCTGACTGTCAGCAAATGCGATCAAGCCATCGAAGAATCCCTCGACGTTCAGTAAACCTAGTGGTTTGTGATGGACGCCGATTTGCGTCCACGTGAGCACTTCGAACGTTTCATCCAATGTACCGAAGCCGCCCGGCAGAGTGATGAACGCATCGGAATGCTCGGCCATGAGGGCTTTGCGTTCATGCATGCTACCAACAACATGCAGCGCGCTCAGACCCTGGTGTGCAATTTCTCTACTGCCGAGTGCCTCGGGAATCACACCGACGACCCTACCACCATGGTCGATAGCCGCGTCGGCGACAGCGCCCATTAGCCCTTTGGACGCACCGCCATAAACCAGTCCGACGTCTTCGCTTGCCAGCTGCCTACCCAACGCGGTGGCCGCCGTCATGAAGGCAGGCGAACTACCAGGGTTGGCGCCACAAAAAACGCCAACGTTCTTGAGCGTTCGCGCAGTCAAACTACCAGCAAGTGGCGACATCAACGCCTGATGCTGACGTACCTTTGACACCGGCTTGCGTGAGCGTGAGGTTAGCGCACTTGTCGCCAGCATGTCCGTTTGCTGGCGCAGCGGTGATCGTGAATGTCTGTTGCGCCAAGGTGCCGACAGAAATGTTGTAAAACGCATCAGCCGCAGCGACCCCTTTGGGCGACGTCGCAAGACCCGTAGGGACGACCATCGCCGTACCAGTGCGGTCCTGATCATAGCGGCCGTTCTCGGTGTAATAGCGCTCCATCCATTGCGCTAATTCGAGAATATTTGCGTGGGCATCAGAGCGGCGCGCTTTGGCGACGCTTTCCTGGTAGCCCGGCAGCGCGATGCTCGCAATGATCCCGATGATCACGACGACGACCAGCAGCTCAATCAAGGTCATGCCACGCTGCATGTTTCTCGTCAGGTTATTCATTGATCACTTGCTCCCATGACAGACGTCCGTCGAGGATTGAGCTACCAACGTCAATGGCGCGTGTCTCGATGCTACCGGTACTGCCCGGCGTGTATTGGCGATCACCCAACACGGATGATTGCCATGGCAGACCTTCCGTCGGGTTGAAACGTTCACCACCCGGTGCGTAGGTCAATGGGTTGCCGTCGGCATCAGTCAGCGTTGTGTCGGAGACCACGTCACCGATTGTCACCACGTTATCGCGGTTGAAGTCGAAGACCGGCGCGTCTGGACGCCCGCCGTCACAGATATTGACTGACATCAGCCAACCGCCGCCACCGACGACGCAAGGGTCACCTGAGTCTGGAATGATGGTGTTGAAGAACACAATGTCGCCGCGCACGAGCGGATTGGAAACAGAGCGCTCGCCAGCGTCAGGCAAGTCCATGTACCAGCCGGTAACGCTGAGCGGATCGAAGTCGAAATCCGACGGAACACGAACTTGGGTTGTGTCGTAGCTCAGTGAAGGGTCGTTGGCAAATTGCTCCAGAAGATCAGCGCGCTCAAGCTCTTCATCGCCACGATCCCAGATGCCATAGAAGCTCTGGCCTTGCGTTGTCGTTTTATCGCCTTCAGTTAAGTACTGACCCGTACCGAACAACACCATGACGTCCGGCGAGACACTGTTGTCGTAAGGACAGCGCGCCAGTACGGGACGGCTCGTGATTGGTTGAATTTCGCCCGCATCGTTGCGCGCAATAAACAGCGCTTCGGCCAATCCGCCGTCGCGGTAGGCGCTGCGCCATTGATTCGGATTTGCACTGTCTAACTCGAACGCCCACATATTGCCGAGTAGGTCGCCGGCGTACGCGCGGTCCGGTACGCCATCGTTGTCGAGATCAGCTAGCTGAGGTGTTGAGAGTCCATTATTGGCGCCTGGTAGATCAATTTTTTCGTAATCCGTGCCAAGCGTCCAGGTACCGTCGAGTCCGCCATCGAGGAAGACGATAAACAGCGCCGCCTGACCAGTCCCAACGTTGTTGTAGCCGTTGCCGAACAGCGCGGCCCAGCGGCCGTTGTTCATCAACGCAATTGTTGGCTCACTAAATGTGTATCCAAGATCGGGATCATCGGAACTGGTGAACTCCCACAACACGTAGTTGGCAGCATCCGACTCCGTCATTGCTGTCGGGTCCGTAACATCAAGCGCAAACAAACCGAGACCACCGTTACGTAAACCACCCAGAAGGATAGTGCGCCACGATGGTGCGGGATTAGCGCGCGATGCAACAAATGCATCCGTAACCGTCGGAGTCAGGTCAGTAAAGTAGCGGTGCGAGTAGTTTGGCTGTGCCAACTCATGCAGACCTTCACCACTGACGCTGCTGAATTGTGAGTTAGCGATGTAACCCATGAACTCTTCGCCAGAGCCGGTTTGGCCAACATCGGCCCAGAAACCATGCATCATGCCGTCGTTGGCACCGACGTAGACGGCCTCGCGGCGCGTCGCAGCGGCGCCCGCTTCAAAGTCCGAATACGCATCTGTCCCCGATGGGAACGGTGCGACAGAGGGCCATCCGCTAGTTGGACCGGCCACAAGCACCGGCCCTGAATGAACGATGTCACCGAGTACGGTGCGCGCAGAGCGCTCACGGAAAGCGGTCTCGCTTTCGTTTGAGCGATCGCCACGGATGTAGTCGAGGAGATTCTGTGCGGTCGTTGTACCCGGCAAATCCGTGCCGAGGTCCGCTTGTTGGTCGGCAGTAAGTCCACCAATAGTCCGGAACGGTATGCCCGAGTTTGTTGTGGGATCGTACGTCGAAATCTGACGTGCGCTAGCGGCCGGCAACAGGTCCGCAGCGTCCCATGTAGGCGACGGGTTCACGTCACCGGTGACGGGATCAAGCGCACTTGCCGTAAGAAAGCCACTCCAGTCTTCAGAATCCAGCTTCGCCTGGTAAACAAGGCTATCGCTCGAAAGCAGACCGGTGTTGAAGGTCACCGCCGACGCAGTACCTTCGGTTTCGATAACCGTCGCAAGTACCGCTGCCATCTGCGTTGCGATTTCTACAGGTGTGCGCGCGTTAAGCACTTCGCCGCGGCCGTTAACAGCTGCATGATACAAGTCATCAACCATGCGCGGGCTGCGTTGGACGTTTGGCTGCGGCCACGCAGGTGGTATCGCATGGGCATCAGCTGCCGTGTTGTGTGTGACCCCAAAAATAGTACCGCGCGAATTGAGCGTGACGCCCCATGTCGACATGTGCAGGTCGTCATTGCAATCAAGGGTAGGGTCAGGTGTTATATTCGAGCAGGCAGCCGGCGTTGGCACGAGCCCTGACGGGAACGCGCCTGGTGCGTTGAAATTCTCATAGTAATTCAGAGCAATGTCGCCAAGCGTATTGCTCCAAGTATCCTGGTAGGGTGCGCCGGCTGCAGCATCGACGTTACCGATTCCCGTATTGGATGCGTTGGCGAAACCGTCGGTGAAGACAATTCCGTAGTTTTTCTGACACGAAGCGGTGATTGGGGCGTTGGCATCCGTACGCTCGAATTGATCGCCAAGGTGCGTCAGTGCCTCGCGAGTCGGCGTGCCGCCACTGCCACGCGACGTGAAGATATCATCCATCACGCCAATGCGATCAGTGGTCAAACTACGCATCGTAACCGTGCTGCGGTTGTTCAACCGGAATGTGCCGACGCGAACGCCGTCTATTTCGTTAAAGGCTTGCGTGATACCGCCACGCATTGCTTGATGGCGCTTGCGGAAGTAGCTGAACCAATTCGCAAAGTTTTGTAACTCGTCGGTGTAACTGCGACCCGAACGCGGGAATACCGTGGGCAACAGCGTACCGGATGGTTCAATGCGATGCTCAACGAGACACTGGCCATCCGGACCGATTGCCGCAGCGCTACCTGTCACGGTTCCAGCAGCGAGCGCGGTTCGGAACAAATCGTAATTCGCAGGAGCGGGCGCTGCCGAGCAATCAATGATCGTGCCGTTCAGCGTGATGGTCGCAGTCGCGTCGGTGAGATAGTAGGTCGATGGAAAATAAACGAACGACTCATAGACGCCGACTGTAGAGACTGCGCCTGCGTTGTTGATCATGCCTTCAAGGACGGCAAATTGTGCTGCCCAATCAGTTGTCGCTGGCACATCAACGGTCAAATCAATGACGCGTGTCGTGGCATCGGCAACCGGATCAAAAGGCGCAGCGGTTGGGTTAATGTCCGTGAACGTGCGTGAACCCGCGCTCACCCAGGGTTCGTACTCAATCGCAGGGTCGTAGTACCCGCGGTTGTAGTCAGGGCTGCGCGCAAACGCAAACTCCAGCGTGGGCGGAATAGGGTAGTGGCCGCCACCCAACGTGCGTCGTGCTCCCCTATCGCAACAGCCATTGGGAAAGAGGTAGACAAACTTCCACCATGTCGCGCTCGAGCCGCCCGTCGCATTGAAGTTAATCGTGCCTGGGCTAGGATTGTTGGCGTTATCGCGCCCAACGAAACTCTCATCATCCGCGTTCCACCACAACGCACCATCATTGGCGGGGAACAGTGTTTCGAAATCCATGCTGCCTGAATCATCGAGCGTCATGATGACGTTCGGCTCTACAGCATCACTCAAAAACAAGGGTGACTCAGCGATTGCAAGCTGCGCTTGCGCGTTGTGACTCAACGCAAAGGCAACAAACAACGCGGACAGTGCGGTGGTCAATAGGTGGTTTCTGGTCTTCATAACTGAAATACCTTGCTACGTGTCTTTGATGCGCGCTTAGAAGCGACGGGCAAAATTGGTTCGCAAAATAACGCGGGCGTTGTCAGATAAGCCCGTGCCTTTTGCATGAATCTTAAAGATGTAAACGTCACCGGTACCGCTACTAACGCCGTAACCGCCGGAGAGGTTCAAAGAAGTGTTTACTGAGTCTTCGACAATGCCGCGAATCTCAATGATGTACTCGGGCGGCGCGGCCACGTCCGAAACGGTTTCGAAACCGGTGTACTTGCGCGCGCCCGTCGGCCATGCGGCGTAGACGTCCGGGGCGTTGCCCGTGGTGTACAAGCCGTTGGCATTGCTGAATTGCGATAATGTGGTCAGTGACGAAACATACGCCTCTGCGTTGTGTAATGCGGCCTCAGCCGATTGAAACGCCAAATCCTGATCGCGCAGGTTACCGCTGATCTTCTCCTGCATGGTTGAGCTGCGCATCGCCGTTGTGCCGATCAGTGACATCAACAACAACGCGATCAATGCAATCACCATAACGACACCGCGTTGGCGCCGGATGGAGTGATGAGGTGTGTTAATTGCGCCACTCATAAAATAGCCCTATTGCGAACAGTGGTAGTAGACGAATAAACGCGCCGTAGACGGTTGTCTGTCGGCACAACCGGCGTTGCGCTCGCTACGGTTCCGTCAAACAACACATAACTTTGCGGCGCATCTGATAATCGGTCATCTTCTGATTCGACCAGAACGTTAACTTGGACGCTAAGCACGTTGCCCCAAGTTGCGGCAGTCAGGCTGTCGGCACGCTGGTATGCATCGACCGCACCGTCACCGTCTGAGTCGACGCCATAAACGAGTTGCATGTCTTGCACGCCTTCGGCTAACTCAATCGGTGCACCTAATGCACCGTTATTATTCGTGTCCAAACGGAACAAAGCGTTGCGACCCGAGGCACCGGTGCCGATGTAGTAAGCACGCGAGATGATCCGCATTACGAACGCATCAGTATCGTACTGATAGGCCGTGCCTGCGGTCGTCGCGCAATCCAGCGGACTGCCAAGACCTCGTGTGCAATTACCCGGTGTCGTACCTGTGTTGTCGTGTACCACAGTTGTGGCGGTGCTGGCCGCATTCGCGTTCGTCATCTGGAATACGGACGTGTTCAGGCAATCCGTGATGGCGAGAACTTCGCTTTGCTGAAGATCATGTGCATTCTTAAGTGTAATGGTCGCTGTTGCAGGCACGTGTGATTGCACGACGTAGGCGTCATCTGGAACAGCGCGCAGTATCGTAATTGCGTCGGTACCCGCGATGACGTCGCCGGAGAAGTCTGCCGGGAATGTGCTTACGCCCCCTTCAAATCCTCGCAACGCAGTTTCGGCGTTAATCTCCCAGTTGGCTGTCGCGCCGTTCAGCACGTTAACCACACCAGCAGATGCACCGCAGCCCATAAAACCGGCCATGCGGATATCAGATACCATTGAGGTCAAACTGTAGCGCCCGACTTCCTGTAACTCGCCGAGCACATTCTGGACGTTGTAACTGCGCTTGCTGCCGATATACAGCTGTAACAGCCCACCGGTAAGGAACGCACCGATCGTCAGTGCGATCATCAGCTCGATCAGCGTATAGCCGCGTTGCGTTGTTTGTGTATTCATAGGTTTGTCGTGATCGTGAAGTTAACGACGTCGGCCGGATCGCGGCCATCATTCCATTGAACCGTCACGGTAAATTGAGACGGATCGTCTGGAGATATGCCGGCCACGCGAGCAACACTGCTACTGCCTGCCGGCAAGTTATAGGCAACGGCGGTTCGCCATTGGCCAAGGTCAATATCAGGCACACTCGTCGTCGCCGTAGGAGTGGCATCGGCTAACGCAAGATCGTAACTGCCAGCGCGTGCTGCAGGAATGTTCGCACGCATTCTATCGACAATATCGTACGCCAGAATGGTGGCCTGACTGCGCAGATACGCGCTGTTGTTCAGGCGGGTACCATTGACCTGCATGCTCGCAAGGCCAATCAGTCCTGTCGTTAACAGTACGGCGGCCACGAGTACCTCAAGTAATGTATAGCCGGTTTGGCGACACTGACGTCTTTCAATGGAACCGATTACGGACATGCCGCAGCCCCTTTCTGTGTTTTAGCGTAACCAATGACGCCAACTGTGATTGTGCGTCCATTCGCCAGTTCACCTTCCTGGTTACAGACATAAAAACTATCGGTGTTGGAGGGCGTGGCACGGGTTTCACCGCTGCCAACGAATGACACGAAATCGGAAAAGCTCGCGGCCGCTCGAATGGTTGTGCCGCCTGTGGCTGCTTCCCAAACGCGCAAAATCGTTTCGCCACTATCGACAGCACCAGCACCAGCCGGATCATCAAAAACAATCCAGCCACTTTCCCAAGTCCCGCCCGCCAGGCACGACACCTGATCAGCAGTCGGACATACCGTGACGCGATTGCCACGCTTGATCGCTTCGGAGCGGGCCAATGTCAGCGCCGATACTAGTTCGTTGTTGATCGTGACGGTTCTGTTGGCACGGATCGTTGACAAGAAGGAAGGCACGGCGAAGCCGGCAACGATCGCGACAATGGCGACTGCCAGCATCAACTCCAATACGGTATATCCGCCCGCGCGGCTCTTGCCACCGATTGCTGTGTACTTACGACTAACGGCAATCATTCTTGCCTCCGAATAAGGTTCTCCCACCACGACGTATTATCCTTAAATCGCAAGGATTTGCGACGTGCACAGGTCACAAATACCGCGGCGCCAACCGACGCGCTTATTTGTCCAAAAACAGTAACTTATCAGAAGCGTAACGTCTGCGTATGGTAAATTCCTCACGAATCCGAAACATCAAAAAGTGCTTATAAAACAGATGCCAAACCGAACATACCGGGTTACGACTCGCAGAAGTGGCCATCGACACGGCGAGGTGGCGTGGCAAAGACCGGCCTTGCTGATGTCAAATTGCCAAGCGTTATGTAAAAAGCGCCACATATGGACACTCTGCAGCGTGTTCGCGAGTATCTTCTTTGCCGTTGCCGCACCGCCACTGAATGCGACCGAAATCGAGCAACGCGTGTCATTGTTGATCACCGACGAACGCATGCAACACGCAAAACGCGCGTTATCGTCACAGCGAGACTGGACAAACGAGCAGATGGTGGCGATCAACGAGATTCCTGCGCCGCCTTTTGGCGAGCAAGCACGCGCCAACGATGTCGCCGCGCGGCTGCGCGCGACATTTGCGGTAGACGTTAGCCTTGACGAGATTGGCAATGTCATTGCCCTCCACAAGGGCGCGGTTGGCGCCAGAACGATTGCAGTTGTTGCGCATCTCGATACCGTATTTCCTGCCGATACCGACGTGTCCGTGCAACGCGTTGGCGATGTGTTCACAGCGCCCGGGATCGGCGATAACGCGCGCGGCGTAGCGATGCTGCTCGCTCTGAGCGCGGCGATCAGCAAGGCCGAGTTAACGTTTCGAGACAACGTGCTGTTCATCGGTTCGGTCGGGGAAGAGGGTTTGGGCGATTTGCGCGGCGTACGCGCGTTGTTCGGTGACGATGGGCCTGACATTGATGCTTTCATCGCGATTGACGGCGGCAAACTCGAGCGATTGGTGACGAGCGCGGTTGGGTCTCACCGTTACCGGGTCTCCGTGAAAGGCCCTGGCGGGCACTCGTTTGGTCATTTTGGACGAGCAAACCCACACCACGCGCTGGCGTCGGCGATCACGCTGTTTCGAACGGCGGCACAAGAGATAACGAATGCAGAGGGCGCCAAAGCGACGTTTTCCGTTGGCAGGATCGGAGGTGGTACATCCATTAACTCGATTGCATTCGAAAGCTGGATGGAAATTGATTTGCGTAGCGTTGATCAAACGCGTCTGGACAGATTGGATGCGGCGCTCATGCGCAGTGTCACTGACGCGCTGGAGATCGAAAACGGTCAACGCACCCGTGGGGATGCGTTGACTGTGTCGATCGACTCTGTTGGCCGACGTCCGGCTGGCCAGCAGGACGCTAAGCAACCGCTGATACAGCGAGCGATCGCTGCTCAGCGATTGTTAGGCCTTGAGCCTGTCCTCATCGCATCATCGACCGATGCCAATATCCCGATTGCGTTAGGTATCCCGGCAGTCACGATCGCCAGAGGAGGCCTCAGCCGCAACGCACATGCCCTCAATGAATCCTGGGAGGATCGGGACACGCTGCGCAGCGAGTGGTTTGCACTGCTGCTCATTGCAGCTGAGGCAGGCTTGGTTAATTAAATCCAGCTCGGAACCCAAAGTGCAGGGACGTACCAGGTAGTGGCACGAACGCTGCCCGGAAGGATGTGCTGCGACGGCCAGGCTCGTCTAGCAAATTGCTGGCTTTTACGAACACTTCCCAAGAGAACGGTCCCTGAACCTCTGGCCGGAATCGTACGTGACCGCCAAGCATCGTGAACGCATCGGTGTTGAACGAACTGATGTTGTCCTGCTCAGCATGATGGATCGCGCTTGCACCCCATCGCCACTGGTTGGCGTCGTAGTCGAGCTCAAGACCAACGCGTGGTGGCTGAATGCGTGGCAGATAATCGTCGTCAGATTCTGCGTAGACAAAATCACTGAACGCACGAACGTTCCACGGTGAATCCACGCCACCAGGCTGCCAATTCACCTCAGCCTCGAAACCGTAGAACTCCGAGTCGCTTTGCACATAGATTGCTACCGGCAAACCATCATCAACCGAACCGTCCAGAGCGCGGAACGTGTAGTTACTGACGTTGTTAATGAACGCGGAAAGCGTCCAATCGACAAGCCCACCATGGTGATGCCATGCGACGTCCAGGTTAGTGGATACCTCGTCATCAAATGACGCGCCCGATGCGATCACGCCGATTTCAAACAATCCGGTCGCCAAATGCGCGCCTTCTGAGTACAGCTCGGCTGCGTCAGGGTTGCGCTCTGAGCGCGACAAGTTGATTGAAAGGTCATGCGTCGGGTTCACTTCGAAGTTGACGCCGGCAGCGAGCGATATCGTAGTGTTTGAGAATGATTCGAATTCCGTTGACAGCGGATCGTGAGTCAATCGTTCCACTCGCGCACCTAACTCAACAGTTCCGAATGATTGCTCTAACTCTTCGAGTACGAAGAAACCCAGGTTTTCAGTTTTCGTTGGGACAATAAACGCTTCTTCACCGACAGCAGAAAAATCTCGATCAAGGTATTGAACACCAAAAGCGCCGCGCCAATTCCCGGTGCGCTGGTGCACAGCTTCGATGCGTGCCTCTACCGCGTCATTCTCGAAGACGGTCGCAACTTCACCATTAGGTTCGATCTCTGAGTGCTCGTAGTCATTCACACCGATCTTGACGTTGACCCGTTCGATCCAGCCATTGGCAAGATATTCGCCGCGCACGTCGAATCGCGTCTGCTCAAGGTCAATGAAGGGTCCAGCCGCTAGTGGGCCATCACCGGCTTCCTCTTCCTCTTCGCCTTCTTCCTCTTCTTCAGGGCCGGGCAATCCGTACGTTGTGTCGTATTGGCTGACGGCGAAACCAATCGATCCGGCACTGCCGAAGAAAGTGGCACCTGCCGCGCTGCCGCTGGACTCACCGAAGCTGTTAATCACTTCGCCGTTTGGCTCTTCTTCTGGACGTTCTGCTTCATCAGCAGTAGCAAACCCATCGATCTCGATGTCATCGGTACTGCGATCAAACGCATTCAGATGCCAGCGAATGTTGGCGTTACCGCCGTCCAAACGCGCGGCGTAGGCGCGTTCTCCCGCGGCCGTATCTGCGCGCACATCGCCAACGGCACTAAAGCTTTCTCCTTCAGCAGAGGTCGGAATCTTACCGTCGATAACGTTAACGACGCCGCCGGCTGCACTACTGCCATATAGCAATGTCGAAGGTCCCCGCAATATTTCCACGCGCTCAACAAACAATGATTCAACAGGCACGACGTGGTCGGGGCTCAAATCGGCAACGTCGAGCGTGCTGATGCCAGAGTCCAGAACAGTCACGCGCGGGCCGGCTTGCCCGCGAATGACTGGGCGGCCAGCAATTGGACCGAAATAGGTGCTGCTGATGCCAGGCTGCGTAGCCAGTGTTTCGCCAATCGAGCTCGTGGCGAGCAAAGACAACGTCTCTTCATTGAGTACGGTTACGGGTTGACTCAAGGAATCGGCATCCTTGCCTAAAGGAATCGCTGTCACGATGATTTCGTCAACTGGGGTGTCATCCTGCGTCGCGCTTTGCGCGACGGACACCATTGGGAACAACGCCGCGACACAGGCGGCGTATAGGGAATAGGTTTTCATGAGAATCTCTCGAGACGGCCAACCACGGTGCTACCGTGCTGGCTCGTTTAAGGTATGCAGCGAGTGATCGCTGCGTTTTTGTGTGTGCTAGCGCCGGTTGGCAGGAGCGGGCGGCGCACGAGCCGGAGGGCCAAGCGGCGTTTTGGTCGGCGCAAAAGCGTCGTTGATGAAGTTCCGCGAAAACGCAAAACGCGGTAAGGCGACCCGCACAATAGCCAACGCATCGATGGCTACATCATTTCTGTCAGTGTGTGCGCACCATTCACAGGCGACAGAGCTGTCGCTGCCTACAAGCTCGTGGTCATGCCCAGCATCCAATAGTTGCACGAAAACAACGAAAACTGCGGGCAGTAGCCAGCGCAAGCGTCGGCTCATTGATGTTGGGTACGTCTCCACGCCAGAACTATAGTTGACATAGGTTTCGTCAGCAACCGCGTACCAAAATGATTACGGCACGTCTGGCGAAGGTAACGCTTGCTCGATGTAAAAAGGCAACAATTCGCCATCCAAAGACAAACCTTGTGGCATCTGTTGCCCCAAACGAACGATGACCGCACGACGCGAGGGTACAACGATCACGTATTGCCCAAGATGGCCGCGCATCGCGTAGTGCGGGGTAGGGGCAGCTTGATCGATCCAAGTGGAGTAGCCGTAAAACTCTGTGGGACCGGGCGCGTGCATAGCGTCGATAAAGGACGCATCCACAAGTTGCCTGTCTTGCCAGGCGCCACTTTGCAAAAACAGCTGACCAAACTTTGCGAAGTTCCTTGCATTGGTATTGAGACAGCAATACGCGAGCTCCATGCCAGTGCCGTCAAGATGCCACAAACCATCATCGTTCATGCCCATGGGTTGCCAGAACTTTGCGGCCAGGTAGTCACTGAGGGTGAGTCCCTGTGTTGCGCGCGACAGCGCTCGGCTTAATGCGATGGCGAGTAATTGTGTGGACGCGCTTGAGTAGTAGAATCGCGTGCCAGGTGTATCGGAGAACGACCTGTCGAGCAGGAATTCGCCCACGTCATGTGAATACAACAAGGCCACGGTTGGACTAAACGGGCTGTAATAGTGCTCTTCCCAGTCATAGCCTGAGGTCATTGACGACAGCATGCCTAACGTAGCACCCGCGGCGTTCGGGTCATCTGCGAACTCGGGAAGCCATTCGGTGACAGGTGCGTCGAGCCCCGTCACAAAGCCGTCGTCAATCGCAGCGCCAAGCAACAGCGTCAAGACCGTTTTTGCCATCGAGAACGAGTTCGTCTTACTCTGCGCCGTGTACGGCGCAAAGTATCGTTCAGCGTAGAGTTTGCCGTCGATAATCACCAGGAACGCGGTTGCTTTGTTTTTCGTTAAGTAGTCCAGCAATTCCGGGGTAAGCGCGTCGCCAATAGCGTCCGGATGCGGTTGCCAGGGTTGTGCGGCAGCGCCGCTGATCGCTCGCGTATCGAACATCTGGTGATCATCGATATTTGCGGTTGCGTGTCCCGCCAGATAGGTGCGTTGGATGGCTGTCAGAATGTAAGCGTGCCCTGTCGCGTACAAGAGCACGATGCCAATGACTAACGCCAACGCGACCCCAATGAAGAGTTTCTTGAGCACGGTTTAGTCCTCGCTCGTCACGCTTGCGGTGATCGCGCTCAGCGCTGCCGCGATTTTTGCAAATACAACGTCACAACCGCTGACGTTATGGCGTGCTGCAAGATAGACCGGGTCGTTGTAAGTGAGCCAGACGCTGTTGTTTTCGTCCTGATGGATGAGGGCTTTTTGAGGTAGGTCAATAGCAATCGTCTGTTCGCAACCCATCAACGGAGCGCCTGCCTTCGGGTTGCCGAACACAACGACCCGTGTCGGCCGCAGCGATAAGCCGACGGATGAAGCGCCTGCTGCGTGATCGATCGTCGTAAAAACGGTAAAGCCTTTTTCGGACAGGGTTTTGCGTAACCGCGCTTCTGTTGTCGGTACATCGTGCGCGCTGGGCACAGCAATTTTTCCATCGCTGTGGTGTTGCAAACCAGACGCAGCGCATCCGCTCAACCCAACTAAACCAATAACCAGTAATAACGTCTTCATGGGGCCACCGTATTGAACCAATCAAAGGCGAATGGTGCCTGATCTCGTCGCTCATGTGCTACTTCGTACGCAGAATCAAATTATTGCGCCATCCCTACGGCACCGCACATGACCTTGCTGGCGGGTGCATCACTCACAGTTCAGACTACAATGCCCAAACGGTTAGGCGTGACTGAATTTCAATAGCTAGAAACTTCTAGGCATTCAAGCCATTCGCCAGCCGGTCCGGTCATGACACCAGTGCGGGCATTCTTGTAGAAACCGCCGGAAATGCTGGCAGGTTCGCCGCGCCATTGTGCACCTAGCGCATCCAGCGACTGCACGCCGATTGTGACCATCGCCACCCCTGGCGGAAGTGCGCCTGCATGGCGCGGGCGCTCAACAATCGTGACAGGATAGCCGTCTAATTCGATCGAAAAGTGATTCCCGAGCCTGGCAAGCTTCACGTCGTAGAGGGTATCGTCCGACACTGACAGCGCCTTGGAGGCGACATCGATTTTCATTTGCCCAAAGGTTTGCAGCGTGTGACGAAAGCGGTGACCGTAGAAATCCACCAAACTGCCGAAATCATCTGACCCGACCACCACGATGAACGCACGATCTACCATTGTTTTCGCGGCACCATACACCTGCACACGAGCACCTCGAATGCGCGTCAGATAGATGATTTCGCCTGCCGGTCCGATTGCCTGCATCGCACGAACATGGCCGTCCGCCGATAAATCCCGAGGCTCACCGATGATCGAAAACGCCGAGTCTCGTAACCGCTCGGCCATATCGTCAGGGCTTTGCACCAGAAACTCGACGGCGTTCCAGCCTCGCGTGCGCATCGGTCGGTAGCCTTCCAGTGGTTTTGATTCAACGAATCGGAGCCTGAAATCAGCGCCGCTCTCGGGCGTTAGCGTGATAACCGCCCGACCCACCATATCTGGAGTATCCCAGACATTTGCGGTTTCTGACGACACCACCGATTCCTCTTCTACCTGGTAGCCCAATGTTTGTGTATAGGCGTGCGCTGCGGCAGAGGGATCGTCGGCGCTGATCGTCACAGCGAGAACAGTTCGAAACATGTGAAAAGCCGGATATCGTAATCGTCCAATATACAAGGTTTCGGGGCGAAACGTGCCGTCAACCGTCGTCGCCGGCGCGATTGGGGATTTTCATGCAATATAGCAATCTGGATTGATCTGCACACTGGAGTGGGAACGATGCTAGCGTCCATCATTGTTGGCACCGCAATGATTTTTGTAACGGTGATTATTGAGTCTTTATTCGTCTCAATGGCGGTCGCGGTGCTCAACCGTTTCGGGGAAAGACTTGTCAAATATCATCCGCTGATTCGAAATACGGCCGTACTCAGCACGCTGACCCTGTGGTTGATGGCCGCCATTAGCGTAGGACTGTGGCTTTGGGCGCTACTGTTCTACCAGCTAGGCGAGTTCGAGAGTATGGAGACAGCGATCTATTTTGCGACAGTATCAGCCACCACGCTGGGCTATGGAGATCTGCTGTTGAGTGAGACCTGGCAACTGCTGTCGGGCTTTCTCGCCGCGAACGGACTCGTCCTGTTCAGTCTGACGACTGCGTTTCTGTTTGATGTCTTGCGGCGTATCGATGACGACGAGCTGACTGCTAACACGCGACCGCAAAAAACGAGAGGTGCTCTGCAGTAACGTCGCTATAGTGACGACACGACAGCGACATAGATGAAGGAGCAATGACGGTGCGACACGAACTATCGATGAATGAGCCTGATGCGGACAGCGTTGTCGCAAGCCTGTGCCGACACATTCAGGACTCAGACCAATTCCCTGATCTCGACGCGCTTGCTACACAGTCGGGACTGAGTCGCCATCAATTGCACCGACGGTTCAAAAAGGCAACCGGCCTTACGCCGCGCGCCTATGCGGCCGAGTGTCGCGCGGTCAGGGTGCGCAACGGCCTGGCATCCGGTGCATCAGTGACCGCAGCTTTGTTCGATGCGGGTTACAACTCGCCCGGTCGGTTTTACGCAGAGGCGCAATCCAGACTCGGTATGGCGCCATCAACGTTTCGCGATGGTGGTCGCGACATGAGGATCCGGTTTGCTGTCGCGGCGTGTTCGTTGGGTGCCGTGTTGGTTGCGGCCACGAAGAACGGCGTGTGTTGCATTGAAATGGGAGACGACCCGGAAGCGCTGACTACCGCGTTTCAGGCACGTTTCGCGAAAGCCAACATCATTGGTGCTGAGCCTGATTTTGATCAGTTAGTAGCGCTCGTTTGCGGACACATTGACCAGCCCAACAGCACACTCAAGTTGCCGCTTGATATTCGTGGCACTGTTTTTCAACAAAAGGTCTGGTCGGCGCTACAGACTATCGCACATGGGCAAACCGCGACGTACACCGACATTGCCAAAGCCATCGGTCAACCAAACGCCCACCGGGCGGTGGCGCGCGCCTGCGCTGCCAACCCTGTCGCCATTGCGGTGCCATGCCACCGAGTGGTGCGCAAGGATGGTGGCTTATCAGGGTACCGATGGGGGATCGAGCGCAAACGAGCGTTATTGGATCGCGAGGGCGCGTCACGTAGTCCGCACTAGAATCGAATCAAGAACACGTTCGCATCGGCGCGTCGCAGTAGCTCCTCTTGACTTAGCTCAGATGCTTCCCACTCAAGCAAAGCGTCTTTTTCCTCAGACCGATGGAACAGCAATAAACTGTCATCAATAATCTTGAAGTTGGTCGGATCAAGGGGCAGGACCATGCCAATCGACAAACTATACGGACACGAACGGTGACGCGGCCGGTAGCGGTCGGGGTTTTTCTTAAAGACAGCGACCTGTTCTTCCGACGTCAAATAAAATAGCTGCCCGTCGTGTACCACAGAGAACTCAGGATCGCCGAGCTGCGCTTCGTCTTCGGTGAAATACGAGACCGGGCTGTAGCCGCCGATAGACGGATTGACGGGGATGTCTTGCGCATAGGCGAAACTGGCGATAAACAGACTGAACACAGTAACAATTCTTGCAGCGGTCATACGGCGATTCCTGTAGTGCCATGATTGATTCGTTACAGATGACCTGTGTGTTGCTGGCTTTATTACTGGCGTTACCGTCAATCCATTCGCTGGTGCGGGTAGCCGCTGATCACAGCGACGTCGTCGAACAAAAAGAACGCTTTGTTTTCAGTTTTCCCAGACTCATACGAAAGCCGTATTGTGAAACCCTCGA
>JBCBZK010000015.1:0-40168 GCA_039815365.1 Pseudomonadota bacterium
GAGCTATCGTTTCTCGTGTTATCTCGCTATGTCTCAACGGCAGGGAACGGCGCGTTACACGTGTCACTGATCTGTCTACTCATCACACCGACGGCGCTTGCCATGCTCGTCGCTGTTTGGCGCCGACACAGCGGCGGCGCTATGTTTACCAAAGAGCGCTGGTAACATGGTTTACTTTTGCTGCTAGCGCTTGATTGCTGTAGCTTGAAAATTCATCGACAACAGGAGCGCACCGTGCATCACAATCGCAAGTCCCTTCTTTCTCCGATGGACGCGAATGAGATGTACAACATGCGCGTCGGCGTGATCTGGAAAGAGTTGGACGTGTCGCTGTACGTCAACAACGCGAGCGACTCACGAGCCGTCGTTCGCGCGCTTGGCAGACCGCCGTTCGATCCGGATGCCCGCATCCGGGTGACCCCACGCACGATTGGTTTATCGATTCGTGCGAGTTTCTGACCCGGGCAGAGCGTGGTGCGTCTGGTGGCGCATCGCGCTTGTCACTTTAGTCGCATGCGCTGTGACCGCTTGCACGAAAGAAGCGTCAGAAGCTAAGGAGGACACCACCGCCAGTGACGTTGTCACTCTGCAGACTTCTGAAGGCAACATCACCATCGAGTTATACGCGGAGCGCGTACCGGCTACCGTTGCCAATTTTCGGCGTTACATCGATGACGGCAGATACGATGGTGCGAGTTTCTACCGCACGGTACGCGACGACAATCAGGCGCAGAACAACATTTTGATTGACGTCATCCAGGGTGGCCTGGGATTCGCCAATCTGGCAAACGGTCTGGCACCAGTGATACACGAAACGACGAGAGACACCGGTGTGATGCATCTCGACGGAACGCTTTCGTTGGCGCGCGGAGCGCCGGGCACAGGTAGCTCCGAGTTCTTTATTTGCATTGGGGCACAACCTGCGCTGGACTTCGGTGGCATGCGCAACCCGGACGGCTTAGGCTTTGCGGCGTTTGGCCGAGTGATTGACGGGATGGATGTGGTGAGGCGTATTCACAGGATGCCAACCTTTCAGCCTGAGGGTGACACACTCGATTACACAAGCGGGCAAATTCTCGCGCAGCCTGTTGTGATCACCCAAGCCACACGAAGTTCCTACGTGCGCGATTAGCGCGTTATCGAAGGAGCCTCATCGCCACCACGACCGTGCGAACGAAAACAACGCGCTCAACCTGCCTTGATATTACTACAACTGCGACCATCAGCCGTTGGGCCATCGGCGGTTGACGAGTGATCATGAATAATGACCCAGCGGCCTTCGATCTCTTGCACGACTAGCGTAAACAAACCGCAAAAGTCCTGACCGTTTGCCGTCACAATCCAACGCCCGAAAAGATACGCATCCTCGGGCGTGAGCAGCGTGACATCAAGCTCTCGAACCGATAGCGTACCCATCGCATTCCGGTCAGGGTAACGCGTGCGGTATTGGTCCAACACCCGTTGCCAGCCGCGCTTCACGTCGCCACCTGATGCAAACGTCACTGTCGGGTCTTGCCAATAGCTTTGCATGAACCCATCGATATCACCGTCATTCCAATCGGCAATCTGCGCCATCAACATCGCGCGAACATTCGCTTTGATCTCAGGCTCGGAATCTGTCGAAAACGCCATGTCAACAGCGCAACCGGAAAGCAACAGCGCTGCACACAGCCCAAACATGGCACGCAGGCGTGAGAGTAAACCGTGAAGGCAGGTGGTGTATCGCGTCATGAAGCTCATCCTGATGGTTACGTATTCGATGAAAGCGTACACGCGTTGCGACAAACGCGCTATCCATCACCCGTTGCTCGGGCAAAGGGTTACCAGCGTGGCAGGCGATTTACATCTGTTGCTGACAACAAAAAAAAGGCCTCATTAAGGAGACCTTTTCTGTTCATCAATCTACGCGGTGCGACTAGTTCTTTTTCTTCTTCTTTTTCCTTTTCTTCTTTTTGGGAGGAAGCGTGTCGCACCGTGCGGCATCTTTGCTGCCGGGCGACAGACGCGCAGGGAAACGCATGACATAGCGAAAATCCAGATCAGTCCGTCCGTCCGGCAGTGGCGTAATCTGCGCTAGCGAGCGAACATCGCCGGAACCAAACGTGTCGCTTTCAATGTCACAGGCAATCGTTATGAACACGCCGCCCTGCGAGAATTCAAAGCTACCACCGACAGGCAGCGCTGCGACTGGAATATTGGACTTATAGCGAAACGTTTCTAACAACTCACCGTCACCGTCGAACATGCGATATTCGCCGGCAACCAATTGCGTGCCGGCAGGCAACACAATGCCGGCGTCGCCACCAAACGTACCGTGCAATCGAAAATCCGTATCGAGCGTGACGAAAAAGCCATCATCGAAAAACGCAATATCCGTCAGCGGCATTCGACTGCGCCATTTGCTGATGTGTTGGGCATCCAGCGCGTAGACCTGGTGTGTGGAGCCTTCGCCGGTCTTGAGTGGGAACACATTAGCGCTGCCACCCTCACCGTCAGTGACAATCTGAATACCCCAATCATTCACGTCAAAATCAAGCCCAAAACGTTCTGCAAAAAACGAATAGGCGGTCTGCCGATATTCAACGGTGTTTCGCTCAACATCCATCGGCAAGAACAGTGGCCCCGTCACCTGTTCGTCGATCATGTAAACCAGTGTCGTGTCGTACACACCGTGTTCCGGATACGGCGTATCACACTGGTTGTTGCCACCGGCAACTGCGGCCGCACTCACAAAAAGCGCAAAGCTTGCCAGCAAGGCAAGTCGATGGTTGTTCTTATTCATTGTTGTCTCCTGATTCCGTGAAGGAACGTAGACCACTCGCAGTGGCTTACCGGAGAACTGCTGTCACACCATCGATCATCCCAGCGGCAGATCGCTTACGGGTCATTCAAGACGCATCGCCGAGCATCCACAGGAGTTGTTGGTCCACCCGCTCGCGCCATGCACTCTCTTTATGACCAGCGCCTTCAAATTTTTGCATAGCGAGATTCTCGCCCTCTTCGAAACCTTGCTCGGTAAGCCATTGCTTAACCGCAAGATGGGGCGCCTCGTAAGCGGCATCCAACTCTTCAGTGCCGTAATCAAAATACATCCGTACGCTGGTCGGCATCGTCTCACCGTTAGCGATATCACTCAGAATAAACGGCGTAGGATCCGCTGTCGTCGGGTCACGCCCCGCGATCCATTCGATCATTTGCGGTGACCAGGTCAGATGTGAAGACACGCAGCCGCACGCACCAAATACGTCGGCGTGCTCCTTGAGCAAATACCACGACACCAGCCCGCCCATTGAAGAACCCATAACAAACGTATTTTGCGGTCCGGTGAGTACGTTGAATTGTGCTTCCACACGGGGCATAAGTTCCTCGAGCATAAAGCGCGCATATTCTGGCGCCTTGTGCCACGGCGAATACTCGAACAATCGCTCTGGTGTGTTCCAGATGCCAACCACAATCGCTGGTTCGTAATCGCCATCTGCGACACCACGCATCATGGCCTCATCGATACCCCAGTCAACGTTGGTGTAAGACAACCGCGGATCGAACAGATTCTGCCCGTCATGGGTGTAGATCACACGATACTGCTTGTCGCTGTTTGCATCATAATCTGGCGGTAGCCATGTAACGATATGACGCGGTTCATCGAGAAATTCCGACGGCATGTCTTGCCAGTACACTAGCGTTCCCCGCACGCCAGAGCCTTCCCAGTCTTCAATCAACGTCGCCGGATCAACGCGAAACCCGGCAATGCTCGCGGTGAGGTCCTTATCGCTATCAATCGTCGCCGTGAACTCGGGCATGACGGTACCCGATGGCCCAAGACCCTCGCGCTCCCAGGATCCCGCCGTAATTTTGTAGCGCAGTACATGTCCTGCCGGCACGGATAGCGTCGCGCTGCGCTGCGTGCCTGTTCCGGTCATTGCAAGGCGTTTCGGGTGCCAAGGGCCTAGCTCTGGCAAATTGCCCGACAGGTAAACCGTCGGTGCATCTTCAGGAACCGTGGCGGTCACCGTCACGGTATACGCTGATGTCGACTCCTGTGCTTGGGCGGTACTTGCAGTCGCGCCAGTAGCAGACTCTTGCGCGTTGCAACCTGCTAGCAAGATGAGCGATGCGAAAAGACCAAGCCGGATTCTATACGTTATGCGATTCATGCTGCCGCCAAGTGTGATACTCCAGCGTCGAGCATATCAGCCAATGATTGCTGGAACCGGGCGGAACGTGACACAAGATGCAGGCGGTGGCGGCCAATTGCGCGATGTTGGAACCCGGAAAAAGGCGATCCCGACGCCTCGGTCAAAAAAAATCGGGTTTTCGTGAAAGATTTTGAACCCCTGCTCCGGTCATCGTCTCTTAACCTCTAAACAGGCACGCGACATCGCATGACTACAGATTCACACGACGACAGCGACGATTTGGCGAAAAACCGCATTGATTGCATTCTGTTACAGCAAATCGCCGAGCATCAGGATCGGCGCGCAATGCAGACACTGTATGATGCCTATTTGCCGAGAATTTTTGGATTTTTGCGGCGAATGACGACGGATGACGGCCTTATTGAAGAGGCTTACAACGACATCATGCTGACAGTCTGGAATAAAGCGGGGCAGTTTCGCGGGCAGTCCAAGGCTTCAAGTTGGATCTTCTCGATTGCCTATCGTGTATGTCTGAGAATGGTCAAGAAACAGAAATTCAGAACAGGGGTGCTCGAGATGTTAGGCAGAGAATCAGCGGACACGCCGTATGAGACAGCGAATCCGGTGGATCAGGACGACCTGATCAGCGCAGCTTTGAAGCGACTCAACGCAACGCACCGGCTCGTCATCGAGCTGAGCTACTTTCGCGATTTTTCGATCGAGGAGATAGCAGACATCATCGGTTGCCCTCCAAATACAGTCAAAACACGCCTGTTCCATGCCCGCAAACACATTCGGGCATTCGTAGATCGCCAAGAAAACAGAGCGAGCCTCGCATGAATAATGTAACCCGGAAGCATCCGCTGGAAGCTCAAGTAACCGACTACATCAATAATCGCCTCACCGGCGCTGCCTTGATGCAATTTGAGGATGCCGTCGCGGACGATGCCGCGCTTGCCGACATTGTCGCGTTCGAGCGGCGTATCAAGAAAGTCGTCGGCAAGGAGCCTCAGGCACACGCGAGCAAACCGTCGTTCGCAACGCTTGAGGGCAAGTTGCGTGATGAAACAGCGCGCGCCGATCGTCGAGCGTGGGCGTTACCTGGCATGGCAGCGATCATGCTCGCTTTGGCAATCGGCATTGGCAGCTGGGATTTCTCTAGCGACGACGACTATCGCACCCTGAGCGATGACGGCATTGCTTACGAGCAGGCAACACTGCGTATTATAGCTACGACGCAATGGTCAGAGGCTGAACAACTCAGTTTTTTGAGCCAATACAATTTGCGCATCGTTGCGAGCTACCCTGAGGCCAACACGATCGATGTCCTGCCATCGCAGGCGACCCAAGTACAATCCGTGGCCGATAAACTTGCTCGAGATCCTCGCGTGCGAATCGCACGAGTCCTTCCACCTTCGCAAGGGCAATAGGCATGTGCCACCAAGTACGTTGGACACACCGGGCGCTGGGTTTGATCGCGCTGTTACTTGCTGCCGGCTGCGCCCATCAACCGTCTTCTCTTGCCAATCACAAAGACATCAGCGCGGATGCGGTGGTGATCGTCATCGACGACCCGCGAGGTGCCTTGCGCCGACGTGGCAATGGACCCGGCTACAACGCACCCTTGACCTATGCCGACGATCCCATACTCAAACGTTATGCAAATGCCATTGCTGCGGACTACGATCTTGCGATCATCGAGCAATGGCCGCTGCGTAATCTTGGCGTACATTGCTTTGTTGTTGAACGCCCGCAACCAGAAGTTCTTGCGAGTGTCACGCTCGACGATCGGGTCAAGTGGCTACAGGACTTCAACGAATTCACAGTCCAGTCGGCAGCATCGCCGAGCGCCAGTGAAAGTAATGCGCAAGACTGCGTGCTGTGTCAGTTCGCGAGTGAATTTGATAGCCGAGGGGTGAATGTCACTATCGCTGTGGTCGATACGGCGGCCGATACCGATCACCCTGACTTAAAGCGCAGTCGACTGATGACTCGCAACTTCGCGGGTAATCGCGGCAACCCGGAAGAAGAAAAACACGGCACTGCAATCGTAGGACTGATCGCCGCGGTTGCGGACACGAAGACAGGCATCAACGGCACGGCGCCAGGCGCCACGGTTCATTTGTTGCGCGGTTGTTGGCAAGACACAAAGGGTGTGGGTCGCTGCAACACATTGACGCTAGCGCTCGCGCTGGACGCTGCTATCGACGTCCAGCCGGACATTCTGAATCTGAGCTTGACGGGTCGGCGCGATCGTATTCTCGATGAGTTAATGGCGCGGATACTGGCTAGTGGCACACTCGTCTTCGCCGCCTATGACGAACAACGCGCAGCAGATGCACGCTTTCCTGCGCGGCATCCTGGTGTGATTTACGCCTACGGCATCGAGCGCTCGAGTATGCACCGTGTGGCAAGTGACGTATTCCTAGCGCCGCGCCATGCGTTATCGCTAACACCCATGGCCGGCTACGACCTCGTGTCAGGCCACTCGGTTGCGACGCCTCAACTTGCTGGTATGGCCGCACGGCTAATGGCTCTTGACGATAGTGCATCTCGGGCGCGAATCATCACTGACTTGTCAGCATGGCTGGACGATTACTACGCCGTCGCGAGGCGCAGCACGCCCTAACCCATGCAACGTGATATCTGCGGGATGTCTGCGACCACACGTTGCGGCATACTAAGGGTGTCCCTGCGTTTAGAGGTAGCCTGCAAAGTTCACCGCGCATGACTCCGATGACACACAATCCAATGCACCTCCATAGGTTAAGTCAGTACGCTGTCTGCAGCAGAGCGTTGTTCGCTGCGTGCGTGTTGCCGATGTGTGGGTCATTGCACGCTAGTGATTTCGGCGTCGTCTTGCAATCAGCCTCAGATGTCATCTACCACGGTACAACGGAGACGATGGGACAACCCTCGGTTGGCATTAACGCGCAGTGGCAGCCCAACGACTGGTTCTTTGCGGGCTTTGAAGCACATACGGCTCGGGTTAAAACAGTACGACAACGTCAAAATTCCTACAGCGGTTATGTCGGCGGCGTCTGGACGCTCAATGACCAGTGGGCCGTGAATCTATCGGTTCAACACAGGGAGTTCCCTGGTGGCGTCAAGGCTTGGGAGTTCACCGAGCTTAAAACCGAGCTGAGTCACGAAAATGGATTTAAGGCGCGTCTCGATTATTCGCCGAACTACTATGCGCATAAGACCGAAAGCTATGTCGCCGAATTTGGCGGCACAACCTTTTTTCGTCCGAACCTTTACTACGAGTGGCAGATCGGCGCGGTCACGCTGCAGTCAGAGCGCTTTACCGACTATCAATATGCACGTCTCGGTATAGGCTATACGCGTCAACGAATGACCCTGGATCTGTCCTACGGTTGGAATAGCGAAGATGGTCAACCCCAATTCGGGTTAGCACCGCTGCGTTCGCCTCGTGTATTGGCGAAAATCTTCGTTAGGCTTTTTTAGTCGCTGGCGCATGGCATCCACCGAGCGAGAAGTACACACCCACTAAAAAGCGGCGATCCGGTCGCCCGAATCGCCGCCTCATGACCCTCTTGGGTTTATCGCTTACTTACGAAAGTACTCAACCTGCCCACGCAGCTCACCCGCCGGGTTAGCCTCTGTATGCAGGTTAATATAGATGTTGCCCGCAACCAGCTCATTCAGCAGGTTCAAATATGCGTTATCGCCTTCCGCCAATGGCCCAACGACGTCTTCAGAACGTATCGTCGCTTTCACCCGGTTTCCTGAAATTGACGGCGTTAAGTTCGCCACGACCGGTCCGTTAGTGCCTTCTTGACCAAAGTGCAAGTGTGCCATTTGAACCGGGCCCGTTGTGCGCCGGAACTTGATGCTGATCTCCAGCGACTCACCGTTCAATGAGATCGCGTAAGCATCGCCGCGCCCGCGGGACTCAACAATATTCGCGCTGACTTCATTATAGGGGCGTAAGCGCGAACGGAAACGTGTCGGGCGAGCAAGATCAAAGTACTTGAACGAAAACGTTGCAGCGCGATAGTTCGGTGCAAGGAAATCGGCAAGACCGAAGATAGGCTGGCTCAAAACGCCATCAGGGAAGCTAAGGTCACGACGAAAGCCTTCGTGGAGCACGACCGTGCCGTTTTCGACGATGCCCGTGTCGGGCGCTGCTTGTGCGAGAAACGCTGTGTTGCCCGCGACTTCGTCGTTCACTTCCGTTCCTGCATCAAGGATCTCGGCGCCGCTAACAGCGAAGGTCTCACCAACGAACCGACCGCGTTTGTCGAAGATCTCATGCGCCAACGGGTTGCCATTGGCGATGAATGCATCATTACTCGGAACAACCATGGATGCATAGCTGAAATAGCGATCGCTCTCTGGGTTCACTTGTAGTGTTGTGGAAGAGCTGTCACCCGGGACCAATGGGCCAGTCGGACCGAACAGAACGGTTTGCGGTGAGTAGCTGTTGGTCGCGCTGAACTCTTCCGAGATAGGACCGGTAGTACCATCTTCTGCCAGGCGCTCAACGGCAGGCGCTCGCACCAAACCTTCTGCACCTAGCGGGACGTTGCGGTCGTAAATATCAAAAGAGCCATCATGGATACCGACCCAGACCGGCGTCTGCACAGCACCGCGAGAGGGCGCCGCATTCTCTACCGTCACAACGACTGACGGAATGGACGGGCCATAGTAGTCATCCGCCGAAGCGACCAGTGGACTTGCAAGCAATCCTGCCACAACCAGTGACAGCTGCGATTTCTTCATTTTCATCGTTATCTCCTAAATCCCCGATACGGGGTGTATTGATGTGCAGTGCAAATCGCACCGCGATGTTGTTGCGTTCGTACAGCCCATAGGAGACGGCTACGAACCATCCGGTTCAAATTATTTTCTGTTGAAATTGATTGAACGCGTTTCGAAGTGGCCGACTCCTACCTGCCGACATTTCACATTCAATGCAGGCTCTCGGGCACTGCAGGAGACCACTACAATGAAAATGCTAATTTGCAGGAAATCGGCAATCGCCGTCTCACTAGCGCTGGCGCTCGCTGCTTGCAGCAGTGACGACTCAACAACGTTTGCCACCCCACCGCCGCCGCCAACCAGCAGCTGCCCAACAGTCGGCAATCTGACACCCAATGAACTGGCAACGGATCAGTGCGAAATTTCAGGTGTACTAACGGAAAGTGCGACGCTCACTGCAGCGCAAACCTGGTTCCTGGAGGGTGCGCTGCAAGTAGGCGACGACACTTCAGTCGTCACACTCGACATCGAGGCAGGCACAGAAATTCGCGGAGACAACAGCGGTGACGTCGATCATGTCGTTGTCTTCCCTGGATCAGCGCTTCGTGCAAACGGCACGTCAGCACAACCCGTGCGTATGCTCTCGGACGACGACAACGTTGATGGTTCTGGCGAATGGGGCGGATTATTTTTGAGAGGCTTTAACGGCCTGGCAACAATGGCAGGTGCGCAAGGGGCGAACCGCCTTGACTACCTCGTAGTGGCTGAAGCAGGCGCATCAGTCACCGTTACGATCGATGGCGCTGATGCAACGTATCAAGACAACATCGTTATCAACGGTGTAGACAGCACGACAACACTGACGTTTGTGCAATCACACAACTCAGCACGCGACGGTTTGCACATTCTGAATGGTGATCCACGACTTGCGTGGATTCTCGCTACAGGCAGCGCGCGCGATGGTGTTTGGTACCGTGACTTCACAGGTTTAATCAAAGACCTGATGGTCATCCATAACCGGGACACCGATGGCAGTAGCGGCCGCGCAGGAATCTATGCCAGCGAGTCTCTTGATGGCAACTCGAACCCGAGAATCGTCAATGCAACGTTGGTCGGGCGCGATAGCACATCAACGAGTGCCGGTGGCGACGACAACGAATTCGGCATCTTGTTTGCTGATAACAGTGACCAGATTCGCCTGGGCAACGTGCTAATCGCAAACTTCCGCAACGGTTGTTTCGAGGCAGACGACGGAGCCAATCTGATGGATATCGATACGGCGATTCCCGGACCAACGTATCTTGACGGTGTTCACTGTGCCAATGAAGCAGGACCCAATGGTCAATTCGGTGTGGTGCGTGACGATGCAACCGGTTTCGCCGATGGCGTTGTCGCGCCATCAAACAGCATCAACGCTGACGGGATCATCTACTACAACGGTGCCGTAAACGGCATCACGTTCACTGGCGAAATCGTGGATCGTTCCGCGAACTTTACGGCTAGCTGGTACCTCGACAATATTGGTGGCATCGGCAATGGGCTCGTCGCGGACTCGACTTCTCTTAATGCCTTTCTCGATGGCGATACAAACAACGACCGCAGTGTGGACGCCGTAGATACCAATTCTGCATTCATCATCGGCGATGACGGTCCCGGTGGGTTCAACCAGGACGTCGCGGCCGATACCGGTGGCTACGATCTCACGCACATTGGCGCTGTGCGAGGCGGCGCGGTGACCAACGTACAATTTGATGGTTGGACGGTATCAACGGGCATGGACGAAGGATTCGTCGTCGGTATCAACGATAATCTTGTTGGCGACTCTGCGTGCCCGGCGACGCTCGGCGGGGCAACTATCACAACGTTACCGCGCTCAGCGGGTCGCAACGTCTGTCAGATCTCTGGTCTGATCAGCAGCGACGCGATGCTCACAAGCGATACCGAGTGGGCACTAGAAGGCGGTCTGCAAATTGGTGACCTTGCAAACTTCGCAACACTGACAATTCAAAGCGGCACGCGAATCTCGGGAGATAACATCGACGCGACGGACTACTTGCTCGTCAGCCCAGGCTCATCGCTGCAGGCATTGGGAACAGGCGCTAGACCGATTCGCTTCACCTCGGATGATGCAGGCATAACCGGCAGCGCCGAGTGGGGTGGCGTCTTCTTGCGCGGGTACAACGGTATCACTACCGTCGGCACTCAGGCTGAGAACCTACTCGACTATGTCGTCATCGCAGAGGGCGGCGCGCCGTCCACCATTACCGTTGATGGCGTGACCACAACCTATTCTGACAACCTTGTATTGAATGGCGTCGACCGCAACACGCGACTGACGTTCGTGCAATCGCACAACTCGGCTCGCGATGGCGTGCATATTGTTAACGGCGACCCGCGATTGTCATGGATATTATCGACAGGCAGTGGACGGGACGGCATTTGGTATCGTGATTTCAACGGACTCATTAAAGATCTGATGGTGATTCACAACCGCGATGCCGATGGCAGTTCCGGGCGATCAGGTATTTATGCCAGCGAAACTGTTGCAGGTAATTCCAATCCGCGCATCGTCAACGCAACGCTCGTCGGACGGGACAATTCCAGTGTCGTAGCGGACGCGGATGACACCGAGTTCGGCCTCTTGTTTGCTGACAATACGGATCAGATTCGCATGGCGAATGTGTTGATCGCGAATTTCCGAAACGGTTGCTACGTTGCCGAGGACGATGCTGATCTCAGCCAGATTGATACCACTACCCCCGGTCCCAATTACCTGGACGGCATCCATTGCGCAAACGAGGCTGGCGCGAATCCTTCGTTTGGCATCGTGCGCGATACGTCTGCCGACTTCCCGCCAGCGACGATCGCAGCGAATAACTCCAATGGTAACGGGCTCGTCTACTACAACGGCGCGGGCGGCGCACTTGGCATTGCGAATACAACGTTCGCACCCGCGGCAGGCGGTATCAATTTCACGGGTGAGATTGCAGAGCGTGCCAATAACTTCACGGCGAGCTGGTATCTGGACAACATCCGTGGCATCGGTAACGGCCTTGTCGCCAATCCACTGTTCCTGAATGGCTTCCTTGACGGCGATACGAATCGCGATGGCACCGTTAATGCCGACGACACCCGCTCGCCATTCATCATTGCTGATGATGGCCTCGGTGGTTTCAATCAGGACGTCGCTGCGGATACAGGTGGTTACGACATGACGCACGTAGGCGCTGTTCGTGGTGGCTCGGTCGCGAATCGACAGTTTGACCAATGGACTGTGGCGACCGGGCGCAGCAGCGGTTTCACCGTTCGCACAGTACAGTAACGACATCTCGCAACGTCGGTTTCTGGTGGCGATCCTTACGGGTCGCCACCAGTCACTCGACGGTTGCTCGCCCTATTCTATCTTTGCGGTCACACCAGCAACGGACAAAAAGGTTCCATCTGCGGCTCTGGATACTTCATGCACCTCTAACACGGCCGCTGGTCGGATACCGCCCAGAATATGCGGGAATAACTCATCGTCAGTACCTTCGAAATTGGGTTCTATGTCACCCACAGGCGCCGTCCCTTCGAAGACGACTTTGGTACCGGCTTGTTCAAGGCTGTCAACCGTCATTCTCAAACACCACCACTTACCGGGAACGTCCGTGTAGAAATGATTCGCGACGTTGAGCAGCAGGTCAGGATTCGCTGTAGCGTGCGTGAAACCGTCTTGTTCGTAAGTCGGTGGGAAATAGGCAACGTCGTTTTCCATCGCCGGCTCCCAAAGATCCGCCTGCACCAGATGAAACAGATAGGGGTGCTCGGAATGGGTCGCAGCTTCAACAACAACATCATCCTCGGTTATCTGCGGCGAGCATGCGGTAATGAGGGTCACACCCAACATCATGATCATTCGGTTCAACATAGGCATTTAGGCACTCCGATAGTGTGTAGTTGATAGTCAAGATAGCGCGCCGTTCAGCGACGCTGGATGAGATCCCATTGATTGCCGTGTAAATCTTCAAACACGGCGACAATGCCATAATCGTGCTGCGCTGGTGGTCGGACGAACGTCACACCCGCACTGATCATGCGCTCGTAGTCACGGTGGAAGTCGTCTGTTTCCAGAAACAAAAAAACGCGACCACCGGTTTGATTACCTATTGCGCTGCGTTGCCGCTCGCCGGTTGCTTGCGCCAGTAACAGCGATATACCGTCGTTGCCCTGCGGCGCTACGACAACCCATCGCTTGTCCTGTTCGGGTTGGTAGCTGTCTTCGACTAACGTGAATCCCAACGTGTTGACGTAGAAATCGATAGCCGCGTCATAGTCTGCGACGACTAACGTGACGAGTGCGATGCGCTGTTTCAAGTCGCCGCACTAAAACGCAGATCAAGCGTTGTCGGGAACTCCGGATTCACCGCGACCTCTTGCAACACATAGTCGTTAGCGATGTTGCGCACCGCTGAAAATCTCGCCTGCCGACGACCGTCGGCCTCTAGCGCATTGACCGGTTGCAGCTCGAAGTTGAACCCTCCCGGATGTGTCGTGTAATACGTCGCACCGGCAACCACGCGCTGTGTCTTCAGATCATAAATATCAATCACCAGCGGACCGTGAGGTTCGATCGTCGGATGCAGTGACGACGCAGGCTGCCAGGACTTAAAGCGAACGCCTGCGACGTGATCGTTCGCGTTGCCTGCACGCGTCAACGGTACGCGAACACAATTGCATGCAATCGCATAGCGTTTGGTATCCAAATCCGTAACATGAATCTGAATACGCTCCAACGAGCTATCGACGAATCGAGCCGTCCCTCCGGCGGTGCCCTCCTCCCCGAGCACATGCCATGGCTCCAACGCCGATCGCAATTCAACCGTCGCACCCGCACCTTCAATGATTCCTAACAGCGGGAATCGAAACTCGTATTGAGCATCAAACCAACTCGGGTCAAATGAAACGCCAGTGCCAGCGGACAGTTCGGCGAGAATGCCGTTGAGATCTTTACGCAAAAAATAGGGCAGCATGAATCGGTCGTGCAGCGCCGTGCGGAACCGCTGCAGCTTACCGAGATAGGGTTTCTTCCAGAACCATGCAATCAAGCCGCGCAACAGCAACTGCTGTGACAGATTCATGCGTTCGTGCGGTGGCATTTCAAAACCGCGAAACTCAACAAGCCCGAGCCGACCCGTGCTGCTGTCGGGAGAAAACAGTTTGTCGATACAAATTTCTGCACGATGCGTGTTGCCGGTGACGTCTACCAGCAAATGCCGAAACAACCGGTCAACCAGCCACGGCGGACACGAGGTCGGCGTGGCTGTCATCGGATCAGGAATATTGGATAACGCGATGTCCAGCTCGTACAACGAATCGTGCCGTGCCTCATCGATACGGGGAGCCTGACTGGTCGGACCGATAAACATTCCAGCAAAGAAATACGACAGACTCGGATGGTTTTGCCAGTAGCGTAGCAAAGACGCCAGCACATCAGGGCGCCGCAGGAACGGGCTGTCCTCGGGCGTCGCGCCGCCGACAACGATATGTGAGCCGCCACCCGAACCGGTTGGCCTACCATCGATCATGAACTTTGACGCCTCCAACCCACACTCACGCGCTGCTGCATAAACAGCTGTCGTGATATCCACTTGCTCGCGCCAGCTCGCACCGGGATGAACATTAACTTCAATAACGCCAGGATCAGGCGTGACCTTAATCACATTCATGCGTGCGTCGGAGGGCGGCGGGTAACCTTCTATGTGAATTGCTGTGCCGGTGTCGACCGCGGTTTCCTCAAGTGCGGCGACCATATCAACGAATTCATCCGGAGAGCGCATCGGCGGCAGGAAAACACACAGAATTCCGTCGCGCGGCTCAATGCTCAGCGCCGTGCGGATCGTTGCACTGCTACCGGTAAACGTATCGCCGGGTGCAACGGGCGCCAGCGTTTCGTTCGGTGCACGCCGCGATTGCAGTTTTGGTGTGCGCGCTGGCAACGGGCCGCGTGCCGCAAACGGATCAAGCGCGTGTACGTCATTTCGTTCGAGCTCTGGTACCCACGACAGCGAGCCTAACGGTAGACGAAAACCGGCAGGGCTATCGCCTGCCTTAAGAAAAATCTGTCCACGTCGCGTCTTCCATCGTTCGCTGATCCATCGATAAGCGCGTCGCTTTTGCTGCCCGGCGAGAGACTGAGCAGCCTGAATCGGTAGCACATACGCGGCAGGCTTACCTAAGCCACGAGAAAATACACTCGCCAGCCGCGCGCGCTCCTCGGCGTCTTCCAACTTGCTGTGTTGCGTTGTGACGTTAACCGGTAAGTCTGCCTCCGCGACGAGATAGGTGGCAGGGTCTTCGAACGCTGGCATCGCGAAATCCGCATCAACACCGAGGTTGTCACACAATGCCTCGGCAAATTGCTGCGCCGAGTCTACCGTCGCGTCGCGCTGGCCTGACTCTTCGGCGATCAGCGCACGATCCTGCCACATCGCAGTCTCGTCCGAACGCCAATACAGACCAAACGCCCAACGCGGCAATGGCTCACCCGGATACCATTTACCCTGTCCGTGTTGCAGCACACCATCCGGTGCAAAGCGTTCGCGTAACTTGCGCACTAGCTGATCAGCGTATGCGCGTTTGGTCGGACCCACCGCATCAATATTCCACTCGCCAGCATCGCGGTCGCCACCGGCAACGAAGGTAGGCTCACCACCCATCGTCAAGCGAACGTCGTTCGCGTCAAGTAACGCATCGATGCGCTGACCGGCACGATCGATCGCACGCCACTGCGCGTCGGAGTGCGGCAAACTGATACGCGGTGACTCGGCAACGCGCGCCACGCTCATATCGAAATCGAATTCGACCTCGCAGGCTTCGTGGCCTCCAGAGATCGCAGCAGCACTCGATGGTGCTGGCGTGGCTGCCAATGGAATGTGACCTTCGGCCGCGAATAACCCAGAGGTAGGATCCAAGCCGACCCAACCCGCGCCCGGCAAATACACTTCGGCCCACGCATGCAAATCTGTGAAATCCGCCTCAGGTCCGCTCGGCCCGTCAATCGATTTCTCGTCTGCCTTGAGTTGAATGAGATAACCCGAAACAAAGCGCGCGGCGATACCAAGCTCGCGAAACACGGCGACCAACAGCCAGGTCGAGTCGCGGCATGAGCCAAGTGCTTTCTCAAGCGTCTCTTCCGGCGTTTGTACGCCGGGCTCCATGCGCACGGTGTAAGCAACTGCTTGTTGCAAGCGCTGGTTGATGCCGACCAGAAAATCAATGGTCCGTTGTGCTTCGTCTTTCTCCCACTCCAGACGCTCGGCTGCAACCAAAGCCTTGAATTTGTCCCCACCAGAGACTGTCTCAAGGTAGGGCGCCAGCTCGCGACGTGTCTCGTCGCTATACTCGAACGGCGTATCATGCGCGGCGTCTTCAAGGAAAAAATCGAACGGATTGATCGGCAACATATCCACGACCAAATCGATACGTACGTCGAACTGCGTCGTGCGCTCCGGAATGACAATGCGCGCCAGATAATTACCGAACGGATCTTGCTGCCAATTGATGAAGTGCTCAGATGGTGCAATCGTCAAACTGTAATTGACGATTTTGGTGCGGCAGTGTGGCGCCGGACGCAGGCGGATAACCTGGGGCCCCATACTGATTGGCTTGTCATAGCGATACGTCGTGCGATGCGAGATCGCGGCCTGAATACTCATACAAAATTGCTCTGCGGTCGTGACCGCGTCCAGAAATTCGGGCACGAAGCGCGTCTTGCCTGCCGGTCATTGATTATAGGCACGTTCTGCCGCGTTTTTCATGCGCGGCAAGAACCTGTACTCTCTAAACAACGCTAAGCAATCAAAGCACGATGCCACCGTGACACACTACGACGAGATGGGCAGCGCCACGCAACCACGCGAGCCGTATGCTCACATCAAGCAATGGATCCAGTCGACAGGCCTCGACACGCTCGCGCAACGCAGTCTTGAAGCGGAAACCATTTTTCGCAAAGTCGGTATCACGTTCAATGTCTACGATGCGGGTGGCGATCCGGAGCGACTCATCCCGTTCGATTTGATTCCGCGCGTCTTTAGTAAGTCAGAATGGGACATGTTGTCGGCGGGCATTGAACAGCGCTCCGAGGCGCTCAACAAATTCATCTGGGATGTTTATCACGACGGCAGCATTATTGCCGACGGCATTGTTCCGGCATCACTCATCATGAACAATCCTGCCTATCAGCCATCAATGAAAGGCTTCGATCCACCAGGCGGCATCTACAGCCATATTGTTGGTATCGATATCGTGCGCACCGGCAACGATGAGTTTTACGTGCTTGAAGACAATTGCCGCACACCATCCGGGGTCTCGTACATGCTCGAGAACCGCGAGATCATGATGCGCATGTTCCCCGAGATGTTTGAGACGATGGATATCGCGCCGGTGGAATCCTACCCCGGTCAGCTCGTCAAGACGTTGCGCAGCGTGAAGCCGGCAAAGTGCGAAGGCAAACCGACGTTAGCGATTTTGTCACCTGGCGCGATGAACAGCGCGTACTACGAACATTGCTTCCTCGCCGATGGTATGGGCGTCGAATTGGTCGAAGGTCCTGATCTGTTCGTGGAGGATGGGTTGGTCTATATGCGCACAACGTGTGCACCGCAACGCGTCGACGTGCTGTATCGGCGCATTGATGATGACTACATCGACCCAGAGCACTTCCGAGCCGATTCCGTGCTTGGCGTACGCGGCTTGATGAACGCCTACCTCACGGGTGGCGTCACGTTAGTCAGTGCTCCTGGCGCCGGCATTGCCGACGACAAAGCGGTCTACACCTATGTGCCCGAGATGATCCGGTACTATCTGGATCAAGAGCCGATCCTGCCCAACGTGCCAACGTGGAAATGCTCCGAGCCGGCCGATCTTGAATACGTGTTGGCACACTTGAATGAATTAGTAGTCAAGGAAGTACACGGCTCGGGAGGCAAAGGTTTGTTGGTAGGCCCACACGCGAGCGATGCAGAGCGACAGGAATTCGCAGCATTGGTCACTGCGAATCCGGCAACGTATATCGCACAGCCAACGCTTGCACTTTCCACGTGCCCAACGCTGACAGACGAAACGCTCAGTGGTAGACACGTCGACCTGCGGCCATTCGCATTGGTGGGCAAAGACAAAGTGCGACTGGTACCCGGCGGCCTGACACGCGTGGCGATGCGCGAAGGCTCGCTGGTCGTCAATTCAAGCCAGGGTGGCGGCGTAAAAGACACCTGGGTTTTGGAGAAGTAGGTGGGGAGCGTAGCGTGGCACTGCTAAGCCGAGCCGCAGAGAATCTGTTCTGGATTGGTCGCTATGTGGAGCGAGCCGAAAATATGGCGCGCCTGCTTGACGCAGGTCGGCGCATGAGCGCGATTCCGGGCCAGCGCGACCATCAGTCGGAGTGGGAGCCGATTCTGTCAGCCGCCGGATGTCGCGCGCAGTTCGATCGCAGCTACGACACCGTTAATCAAAGAAACGTGGTGGAGTTCCTCGCGTTCTCGCGTGACAACGCCTCGTCTATCGTCTCCTGTCTCGCCAGCGCGCGCGCCAATGCAAGGTCGGTGCGCACAGCAATGACCTTCGAAATGTGGGAAGCACTGAATAGCTACTGGCTGGAACTCAAACAGTTAGCGCCGCTCAAACCCGGCGACGGTCGGCTAGCGCATTTTCTCGAAGACGTGAAGCGTGCGTGTGCACTCTTTACCGGCGTGACCTCCTCAACGATCTTGCATAACGACACGTATAATTTTCTACGCCTGGGGCAACACATTGAGCGCGCCGACAAGACGGCGCGCATTCTCGACGTAAAGTACTTTGCGCTGCTCGCGCCGACCGAAGAGGTCGCTGGCAGCGTCGATCTGTATCAATGGGCTGTCATCCTGCGCGCAACCGGCTCCTACCGCGCTTACCACTGGGTGTATGGCGCTGATCTTGAAGCGCGTCACGTCGCCGATTTCCTGATTTTGAATGTCGATTGCGCGCGCTCGCTGGCGCACTGCGTACGAGAAGTGAACGAGCACCTGATTCGATTGGGTCGGCTCTATGCGGCTCACCACGAGTCGCATGAGCTCGTCGACGCAATGAATCAGGATTTCTCGAATGCTGACATCGACAAGATTTTCGCCGATGGACTGCACGAAATGATCACCGCATTCATCGCCCGCAACAATGCGCTGTCTGATCAAATTGCGCGTGATTACTATTTCGCGACGCAACCATCGACGCCCCAGGCCAGCGCTGAAGAGACCGTGTTCACTTCCTTTGGCAGTGATCGTCAAACTACGGCATGATTCGCGTTTGGTCGGCCGTTTTCGGGCTGACATAACATTCAGGATTGATCAATGACGTACTGTGTTGCACTGCGGCTCGATGCCGGTCTGGTGCTGCTATCAGACACGCGCACGAATGCTGGCGTGGACAATATTTCTCAATATCGCAAGATGTTTACCTTTCATACGCCGGGCGAGCGCTCGATCGCGATGATGACCTCGGGCAATCTGGCGATCACGCAAGCCGTGATTTCGACGCTGGAAGATGCCATCACAGATTCGACGAAAGACGCAGCAAACATCATGAAAGCGCCGTCAATGTACGCCGTCGCCGAAATCGTCGGTGCGCAAATGCGCAATGCCCAGAATCAATGGGGTCCGGGCTTACGCGCAGCCAATGAATCGAGCATTGCCAGTATTCTTGTCGCCGGCCAACGCGCTGGCAGCGACCCGCGTTTGTATATGATCTACACCGCCGGTAACTTCATTGGCGCGACCGATGACACCCCGTTTTTCCAGCTCGGCGAATTCAAGTACGGCAAGCCGATTATCGATCGCACGATTACGCCGCAGTCATCCCTTGAAGACGGACTCACGGCGTGCCTGTTGTCGATGGACTCAACGCTTAAGTCGAATCTGTCGGTCGGCATGCCATTGGATCTGACGATTATTCCGAGCGAGGATTTCAACGCTATGGATACACGCCGGATTGAAGCAGACGATGCACACTTTCATGCGCTCAGTGAATCGTGGTCGTCAGAGTTACGTGCCGCATTTGTCAAAATGCGCGAGATTCCGAAATTCACGAACTAGTCTGTAGCGGTTGAATAACGCGGCAATGGGTTCGTGAGAAATACGCGAAGGTCGCGTTCGTATCCCGCTTTTATGAAATAGTGAACGTTCATGTGACCGGCGCAGACAGGAGTTTATGTATGACCGCATCATTCGCTTTGCAGCAGCACATGCCAAAGGCCAGCCGCCTTGTGTGTGGCGCGATGACAATCGGCCATCCAGCAGACACAACACCTGCTCTGATCGATGAAGCAGCAGCGCTTATCGATACCGCACTCGAATCGGGAATCACAGTTTTCGATCACGCAGATATCTACAACGCGGGTGGCGCGGAGGCAGCATTCGGCGCTGCGTTAGGCCGTTCGCCAAGTGTGCGCGACGACATCGTCATCCAATCCAAGTGCGGCATTCGCTTCGAAGACACGAACGGTCCGACACGCTACGATTGGTCGCACGATTGGATCACACACTCAGTCGATGGTAGCCTCAAAAGGCTGCAAACAGATTTTCTTGATGTACTGCTGTTGCATCGCCCCGATCCGCTCATGCAACCCGACGAAGTCGCCGAGGCTTTCGATACCCTGCACAGAGCTGGCAAGGTTCGTCACTTCGGCGTCTCAAATCTGAATCATGCCCAGATCGCTTATCTGCAACGCAGCCTTGGGCGGCCATTAATTGCGAATCAACTTCAGATGAGCCTGCTGCACAGCCACTGGGTAGACGAGGTTGTTACCGAAAACAACGAGCAGCGCCACGCAAATTTGTTCTCTACGGGCACGATTGAGTACTGCCGTGACTCTGGCGTGCAACTGCAAGCATGGGGCAGTTTGTGTCAGGGGATTCTGACCGGTCGCAACACCGATGAACAGTCGGTCGCTGTGCAACACACGGCGCAACTCGTGAGTGTGTTGGCGCTGAAATATGATGTCAGCGTCGAGGCAATCGTGCTCGGTTGGTTGCTGCGCCATCCGGCCAATATTCAACCGGTCATCGGCACCAAACACCCGGAGCGGATTAAAGCGTGCGCCGAAGCTACAACATTTGCGCTTGCGCACGAAGATTGGTGGGCGCTATACGTTAGTGCCCGCGGGCAGCGCGTACCATAGTCGAGTAACACGACGAAGCGATGGTCACCTTATCGATCCGGCCATATTCACGAATTCTGCACAATTGCTCCACAGTCCCTGCTGTACTGCTGCCTATGCTACATCCCCAGTGGAGCTTCCGCTGCCAACGGGATTTATCATGCAACATCACAGTGAATACCAAGCATCGTACGATCATTCAGCGTTGAAACGCACCGTCATCCGCATTGCAGGCATTGTCGCTATCGCATTCAGTATCCATGCGTGCAGTGGCGGCAGCAGTAGCGACAGTGGTGATGACATGATCGCTGACGATACGGACCCTGCGACGCTAAACGATGCGTATCTGTGGTTCGGCGCAAACGTAACGGTGGCGCTCGATGGCAATGACGTTGTGATCGAAGCAACCGGAAGGCCGGATCACACTTCTGCTTATTGGAACCCGGATAACTCGAGCGGGCTCTATGTTGAGCCGGACCCGAATATTACTAACGTCGCACGAATGTCGCCGGGCTTCATCGAGGAATACAACAATCTGTTTACGCTGCGTGTGGATGCGAATCCAACGCTTGCAAACAATAGTTCGGCGACGGGCCTTGGACCCGTTGGGATTGCCGTAAGCGGAGCCCCGATCTTCAACGATCAGGAAGGCCCGAATATTGATCTCAACATTGGCGTCATTCAAGGGTTCGATCGCAATGGTGCACATACGGGACCCTCAACGTATCACTACCATCTTGAGCCCAAAGCCATTACTGATGATGACGATTCACTCATCGGTGTTATCGCGGACGGGTTCTTCCTGTTTGGTCGGCGCTGCTTCTCGATGCCAGGCACCTACCCGGATGACCTGGACATATCCGGTGGGCACGAGAGCGTCACTCAATTCTCGGGTGGAGAGACTGAGTATCACTACCACATAAAAGATGAAACGTATCTCGGCGCGTATTACTTACTGTTCCCTGAGGACTATCAGGGCTCACCCAGCGCGATTGGCAACTGATATGACCGGCCACTGGATATCGTATGGACGATGGGCGATCGGCGTTGGTCTCGCGGCGCTGTTATCGATCAACCTGGTCGCCGCCGAACGATTCAACGCAGCGTCGCAGCCAACTACTGTGGATGCCACACGAATCGTGATCGAGCGTAGCACAGGCGATCGAACGCTCGACGGGCGCGCCTATAGCGGCACAGCAATAACGCACTTTCCAAACGGAGATCTTGCTAAGTCAGAGCAGTTTGTTGATGGCAGACGTGAAGGCGTCTTGCGCATGTGGTTTGCAAACGGAAACCTCGCCTTTGAATCGCGCTATCGCAAAGGGCGACGTATGGGTGCAACCGTAAGCTGGTGGGCGAATGGTGCAAAGCGTTCGGAGACGTACTACGCCGATGACAAACCCGATGGTATTTCATGGCACTGGTACAGCACGGGCGCACCGTACAAACGCTACAGCTACGCTGCGGGTCAACCGGTGGGTTTACAAAAAGCATGGCGCAAGAACGGGAAACTCTATAGCAACTTTGAATACCGCAACGGTCGTGCATACGGCCTACGTAATGCGAACCTCTGTGTGGAGCTAAACGATGAACAGATTTTTGATGAAATTTAGAATGAACGCGCGACTTGGGCTAGTGGCATTCGTTGGCTGTAGCGTCTTGGCACTGACCACGACGCGATCGCACGCGGACGATGCACTCCCCTACTACAACAGCGCGGAATTCACGCCATACTGGATAGACAAAACAGACGATGCGCTTGCGCAATTCCATGCCATACCGCCGTTTAGTTTCACCGACCAGAATGGCGAAATCGTCGACGATGCAACCGTAGACAACCACGTCTACGTCGCTAGTTTTTTCTTCAGTACGTGTCCGGGTATCTGCCCGACCATGCAGTCGAAACTGACAACCGTACAAGAACACTTTCGTGACGAGGAGCGCGTGCTGATCTTGTCGCACAGCATACGACCCGACAACGATACGACCGAAGTGCTGCAGGCGTACGCACGACGCAATGGTGTCGACAGTGAGCGTTGGAAACTGCTCACCGGCCAGCAATCAGAAATCTATGCGCTCGCCAAGAGTGCCTACTTCGCCAATGAGGATCTCGGCAATATTCAGGACCTGAAAGACTTCCTGCATACGGAGAATTTGCTTCTTATCGATCGTAACCGCCACATACGTGGTGTATACAACGGCCTGAGCAGCTCATCGGTGGCACATCTGATCGCGGACATTGATGTATTGCTAGACACGCCCCGAAGCACCATGGCGGCAGTATCACCGTAGTGCGGCAACGTCAGTGTCAACGTCACGTATCCCCGCCGATCTCATGAACTGCATCATGGCTTGCCATGGCCGTGGGCAGTCGTTATGACCGCAATCCGCTTTAAGCAGCGTAGCGTTTTGAGCTAGCGCTGCTAGTTTTTCGCTGTGCTGAATGCCGATAATCTGATCTTCAATGCCGTGATACAGCAATACCGGTATCTCCAAGTCGGCGACGACCGTCGCGGTGTCGAATTGATCACGTAAAAGGAACGCGGGAAAACCAAGTTGAGTGACAACCTCCGCGAGTGATGTAAAAGACGACTCCAATACCAGTGCTACCGACTGTCGGTTGGCGGCCAATTGTGCGGCAACACCACCACCGATCGAACGGCCGTAAATCACAACGCTATCGCCATCAATGTCATCACGTGCAACAGCATAGTCCATTGCCGATACTGCTGACGCAACCATTGACGTCGCTGACGGCTTGCCGCCTGCGCCAGCGTATCCCGGGTACTCCAACAACAACACAGCTATACCGCGCGCACGAAAATAGTCGAAAGAATCGATCGACCAGTGAGCGACTTCTGCGTTGCCGTGCGCGAAGATTAACAATGGCATCGACGCTTGCCTCATCCGGGGAAGCGCAAGCAATCCATACCCCGCGTCGAGCGACACGAACTCGACGTCCTGGCCAAGATCAGCGGGAAGCGGTGCAATTGGCGCAGGGAACATCAGTTTGCGTTGACCGGCGTACAGCGCCAGCACAACAACCGTGGCGAAAACGAACACTGTCACAAGCAGCGCTTTCAACGCACGCACCTATTGCATAGCCTAAGAGATGATCCAGGAAGATGACTCAAAGATCGCCCTCCGACTCTAGCTGGAATGTTGCCTCTTCAACGACGCTGACATAAACAGACGCAAGCGGTTGCACGCCATCGGCGATTACGAAGTCGTCGACACCATCGTTATTGATATCGGTTAAAGCGACGCCCCAAAGGTTGCGAAAGTTCTTGAAAGAGACACGGGCGGTCTCCAACGCGGTCGACCTGCAGCGGATAACGACAGCATCGGATGACCAACTGGTGGCCAAAATATCGTCCCTGCCATCACCATCGAAATCACCGATCGCAAGATTTTTTGCGCCAGACTGCATGGTCACCGTATCACCGAGCCGGGTGAACGCACCCTTACCATCGCCGATTAGGACCTCAACAGCGGATACAGCGCCATTGGAAGCAACCACCAAATCCGGAATGCTGTCTGCGTTGATATCAGCGAACGCGATTGCAAATGGCGATGCCACTCTGACCGGATCAAGTAGGTCAAACGAAAAGTCATCTGAACTGGTATTCAGAGCGATTCCCACGTCATTGGAATTCGGTGTTGCAATGTCAGGCAGGCCATCACCGTTGATGTCCCCGACGGCCATTCCCAGGTACGGGTCGCCACCCATCGGAACAAATACACCTTTTTTGTCAAAAGCGCCATTGCCAAGACCTTCGATCGCCAAGAGCCCACGTTCGTTGCGGTGATCGACAAGCAAGTCGAAGATGTCGTCGTTGTTAAGATCAACAATATGGGTGACATGCGGATGTGGATCGACATTCACTGCAAGTTCTCCGTGGGGCGCTGCGACAACCCCTCCTCGCCCATTGCCTAACAACAAAGTCAGATACGACGTCTCATGATTCGTCACGACGATATCCAGATGGCCGTCTGCGTCGATATCACCGACAGCGAGATCCGCAGGATTCTCTCCCGCAGCATATTGCCTGCTACGTGTAAAATTACCTGCGGCGTTGCCAAGAAAAACAGCAAGCTCATCGCGGTCATCGTGGGCAACGACGAGGTCCTTAAGACTGTCACCATTCAAATCGGCAAACACCAGAGATTTTTGGTTCGCTGCTACATCAATTGACTGTGACACGAACTCAGTGCCCCAAAGGCTGATCGTCTCCGAAAAACAGGTAGGGGCAAATACGGTCGCAGTGAACAGTACGACACAGTCAACAATCACTCTTCTTGATATCACGGGTGATCCTGGTGTTTTTTAGACTAGACGACAGGCTGCTGCTTACAGCTTCCAAAGACCGTATTGAATACCACCTTGAATCAGGACCGCGAAGGTACCCTGCCCAGGCAGTTCCAGTGGTGGGTGCGCTAACTCAGCGCCACTTGCCACTGCCGACTCAACAGCCGCCTCAATATCGTCAACCAGCCAATAAGGTCGCGCCACAGGTGTTTCTGTTTCATGCATCGGCGCACGCACACCAATCTTTCCGCCATCTTTCAGCGCTGCCGTACAAGCATTGCCAAGCTCGGGCACGGGCTCACCAAAAGAGACGCCGTGAGTCTTTGAATACGACTCACACACCGACGCTACGTCAGGAGTCACTATTTCGAGGTAGTACATTTGCATGATGTTCATCTCCGTGCGCAAAAACCCGCCGGAAATACTGTACCGGAAAAACGTAAGCGCTACCGCATGCGAGCGTCTTCTGGTACAACCTCACGATGAACGATATTGTTCCCGTCATTGATTTCGCTAGCTATGCGCCGGGCGATACCGCCAATCTGAAACGCATAGCGGACGCGGTTGATACCGCGTTGTCCTCTGTCGGTTTTATGGCCATTCGCAATATCGGCCTGGAACCGGGAATTCTGGATACTGTCTTCGGCCAGAGCCGCACATTTTTTGGTGGGGACGCGGGCACCAAGCAAGCCAGTGCGTATCGCTCCGCTGCTGAAAATTTCGGCTATCAAGGTATGGCGGAAGAAAATCTGGACCCAACAGCACCGGCAGATCTGAAAGAAACATTTACGATGCGCGACGTGCTAAACAAACCGCCCGAAGATGGGCGATGGCCATCGCCAAAATTCCAGTCGCTCATGACGATGTTTTATCGCGATTGCTTCGACGCGGCCCTGCGATTGATGTCGGTGCTGGATGTCGCGCTCGACAATGAGCCTGGCTTTTTTGAACGCTACCATACCGGCGAGAACACAACGCTACGACTGTTGCACTATCCTGCTGTTCGGACAGCGGCCGTGGCCCCAGGGCAACTGGGTGCCGGTGCACACACCGACTACGGTTTGTTGACCTTGCTGTTTCAGAGTGGCGTCGGTGGACTTGAAGTACAAGCCGCAGACGGGCAATGGCATGCGGTTTCTGCCGATCCTGACGCCGTGGTGATTAATGCCGGTGATCTACTGGAGATCTGGACGAACGGGCGATATCGCTCCACCCCGCATCGGGTGCAACCGAAGGTCGGTAATGTGCAGCGCCAGTCCATAGCCATGTTCGTTGATCCGGACAGCGCAACTGAAGTGCGTGCGCTCGCCAGTTGCACCGGGCCCGACAACCCGCCCCGCTTTGCACCGACCAGCGCAGGTGCGCACCTGCAAGAACGCATTGAGGCATCGCACAAAGCGCGATTTGCGCGCTGACGGTATGGTCGGCTCTCTCTACCTAAGCAATATGCGATTGCTGCTCGCCGGTGCGGCAGCCTACAGCATGTCGACGCTCTTCAGTGCGATGAAGCCGGTTTTGCTGACTCGCATCGTTGAGCAAAACGGCTGGTCGGATGCGCTGGCCGGGCTCACCGTCGCGATGCCGTTCGTCGGGATCGCGGCATCTGCATTATTCGTTGCAATGCTGACGAAACGTTGGGCGTTGCGAACGCTTGGGCTCGCATTCGGGGTAGTGCTCATTACAGCCGAGATCGCCAGTGTCGTGGTGTTCGACACGGTTGCGTTATTGCTGCCGCTGCAACTCATCGGCGGTGTTTCAGTGGGAGTCTTGATGGGTGCAGCGTCAGGCGTGATCGCCCGACGCGAAACACCGGGCCCGTTGTTCGGTGCGGTCGACATGGCAGGCGTGCTTGTCATGTCGTCGATGATCGCGTTGATCGGCGCTGCGGTTCAACGCGCCGGCCTAGCAGGCGGCTATGGCGCGGCGGCGCTCATTGCAATGGTGCTGGTTGCATTGATGCTGCCGTACCGCGAACACGCGACGCAGCAAGAGCACGCCAAGGCGTCGACACCTCTCGATATCAACACGCGTGCCATAGCGGTCATCGTGATGGCCATGCTGTTCGTGACCTGCTCTGGGCTCGGCTTCACCTACATGTTCACTGTAGCGCAATCACTCGGCATGACGTACGCAGAGGCAGGCCGTGGCATTGGCGTGCTGTTGCTGGTATCTGCCGGCGCCTGCCTTGTTGGCGGCTGGGCTAGCGCGCGCTTCGGACCGTACCGGCCGTTGGCGTTTGCCTACATCGTCTGTGCCGTTGGCTGGTATGGCGTCGTGCATGCGTCAAACCCGACGGTGTTCTATGCGTCACTGGTGCCGGCGGTGTTCGCCCTGCAATTTAACTTCCCAGTGCTGCTGGATCTCGCCGGGTCGCTGGATAGCGAGGGGCGTTGGGGCGCGATCAACGCGCCACTGCAAACAAGTGGTTTCGCATGGGCGGCTATTGCAGCAGGTTTTATCGCAGGCACGTTCGGTGTACAGGCGCTTGCCACAGCGACAGGCATTGGCATGGCGGTATGCTTGCTATTGTTGCTGCCCGCCAGAGGTCGCGCGCGAATAATATCCTGATTGCTTTAAAGGCCTGATGCCTTGGTGATCAGGGCAGTGAGCTCATCAAGCTTGAACGGTTTTGAAATCATCGAGTATTCTAGATTTGCAGCAGCCAGCTCCTGCTCCTTGGAATACGAGTAACCGGTCATGACGATAAATGTTGCATCCGGCGCGCGTGGCTGCAGAGCCTTTACGAGCTCGACACCTTGCAAGTGTCCTGGCATGACCACATCAGTCAAAACAACTTTCGGGTAATACCCCTCATCGACGCAGCGTAACGCGGCATCACCATTCTCGACCGCCAAAACGACAAAGCCCTCTTTCTGCAGATGAGCCTTCAAAATCGCGCGCAACTTCGGCTCGTCCTCCACGAGCAGAATCTGCGTTTGCTGATCGGCGAGCGGCGTCCCTGTTTTGCTTTCTTGCGTGTTCGTTGTGGCCAATTCAGGTGGTGCTACATTCGGCACGTACAAGGAAACGCAGGTTCCCGCATCGACCGTTGACGCAATATCAACGCCGCCGCTGGACTGTCGCGCAAAACCGGCCACCATTGACAGACCGAGACCTGCACCCGCACCCACTTCCTTGGTGGTAAAGAAAGGCTCAAGCACGCGACCAAAGACATCGGGAGAAATACCGGTACCGGAATCTCGGACAGTGAACTCAATGTAGTCACCAGCGTCCAGTCGTCCGGTAGAAATGTCGAGGCCGCTCGACTGCACATGCGTCAACTGAGCACGGATGAGGATTTCGCCAGAGGATTGCATAGCATCTCGAGCGTTAGTCACTAAGTTAATCAACGTGGCCTGTAGTGTGCTCTTGTCGATCCAGATAGCGTCAAGATCTGAATCTGCATCAAACGTAACGTTGATATACGTCGGCACGAGCCTCTTGACCATCACTTGCAGCTCATCAAAGAGCTCGCCAATGTTGACTGCTTCCGGTGACAGCTGGGATTGACGACCAAACGCCAATAATTGCCGAACAAGTCCGGCGCTACGCTCAGTTGCACTCAACGCCTGTGCGGCGAGTTGCTCACGCTCATCATCGCTCGTCGCATATTGCAATAACTCAAGATTGCCCGAAATGACCATCAGGATGTTATTGAAGTCATGCGCGATACCGCCAGACAGGTTCCCGAGCGTTTCCATTTTCTGAGCACGTAGCAATCGCTCTTGTGTCGCGTCATCGCGCCTGCGCCGTCTTATGGCATGCCAAACAGAAACACCGAAATAGCTGGAAATCAGGACTGCGATCAGTAACGTAATGTAGCCTTGCGTTGAAAAACCCGACCGAACGAAATAAGAAACAGCGATGATGCACAGGACGATAGCATTCGGTCCGGCGTAACAGACCATGAGTTGCCATGACCTGGAGTGCACCAGAAATGTGTTCAGGGTTGCACCAAGCAGATACGCCATGGCCGCAAAATGGAAAGGCTCTCCACCTTGAAACCAAAGAAACAAAGGTAGATAGGAGGCGATAACAGTCGTCGTTGCGCCCAATCCAAGATAGCTGAAATATCGCCGTCTCGAATAGTGTTGCAGTGGCCGTGAGTGCAGGTATTTTTCGAAACAAATGATCGAATAGGTGACAGCAAACCAAACAGGCAATTGCCAAAGACCCAGCATTTGCCAAGCGACGATCACACCGATCCCAATCAAAACCAATTGAGCCAGAAGATCCAAAGCACCGGAACGACTGGTGTCCCTGATTTGATCGATTTCGCGACGGTAATTGTTCAATACGTATGCACGTTTTTGTTGGAATTGTGCGCAAGTCTTGGCTTGCTTGGGGCGTACTTATAACCAAATGTTGGCGGCCTTGCCATACCTCTGTTTCGCTCATTACGGCAGCTGTGTCAGGCCAACCAAATAGAAGACAAAGCGGCGTCTATGCAAAGTTATGTACAAACACAGTCAGTGCCGAAATCTCGGTATTGCGCGCCAGTAGTAAGTACAAAAGAACAGCCAACTTACATTGGCACACCTTCGAAAATGTTTTGGCCGAACGTGCCAAGAAACGGCACAGTTTGGTGTTAGCTCATCTCGCTTTGCAGCGGTCAGCAGATTTGGGATGATGATGTAGCGGTCTTTAGATGCATAGCAATCAATCGCATGCTGGCATCATGTTTTTGGCCTCATCAAGTCTGTCCAGAAGCCAAGCGTATTTTTCGTCAACAAGCCCTGCCCCACGATGGTACTGAAGCCCCGAGTCATCTTCGGCAGCAGCAGCATATGCGATCGCAATTGAGTCGAATCCTGCATCAGGTTGTCCGAGAGCAATCAACAACAGCCCACGACAACCATAATGGAGAAAGCGAGCAGCAGGGAATATAAGACCGGCGGTTGAGTTAGCGCATAGCTCTAACGCCCGCTCATAGTGCTGCTCCATTCGCGCTCTAACGATCAGCAGCGGTAGTGCACTACGCACACCCCAGTCGGATAGGTGTCTGCCCTCAGACCGTGCGTTGTCGATAAAAACAAGACCGGCCTCATACGCCTCCCGCGCGTATTCCGGTTGACGCAACGTTTCGAACGCCTGGCCGCGCGCAAACAGTACGCGACACACTTCAAAATCACTGTTGCGAGAATCGAAGAAGATGTTCGCAAGATCAAGCGTCACTTCTGGCTCATTCTTGCAAAGCGTCAAAGCTTGAATAGCAAGATATTGATCACGCGAGCTTCTTGCCCCAGCGAGTTTGTCGAAAAAGTGATCGGCGATGTCTGCGGACCAAGCGGTGTTTCTGTACCAAATTTCTGCAACTGGCATCAGTGCGCCCTCAACGCCTGGAGTCCGGTGTGCTGCATCATTGTGGCGGTAAGTCTTCCGTATCGACGTTCACTTGCGTCTCGAGCACAGTCGATCCGTTGATTTTCACCGTTAACTGATAGGCTCCACTCGGCTGATCGGCGCTGAAGTAAATCGGTATCGTCGCATCTCCGCGAAGACGAACATCATGAGACCTTAGCGTAAAAGTTCCGTCGTCATTTTCCTTGAGAGCTCGCCAGCCGTCTGTGTTCTGCGGCGCGGATGGCATGGTCAAATAGTATCTAACGATGTAGCTCAAGAACGTGTCGGTCTGTATCGATATCCCCGTAAAACCTGTTGCAGCCAGCTGCTCATCCGATTGCACTGCCATCCTGACAACCTCAATGCGATCAACCGCTGTCACTGGGAGCGCAGTAGACGTAAGCTCCACCGATTCAGCGGGCAGCTGGATATGGCCAAAGTCGACATCAAAGAAAGGCCTAGCCGCGATACAGCCGTGAAGTGAGACGCAGAGTACGCCAAGCAGTAAAAATCTCACGCGATAGACATCCAAGTGCAGCAACGCACCGATCACAGAAGCTGTCTTCCCTAGTGGCACTGACAACGTTGTTACACTGTTGGCAATTCAAACGCTTCGACAAACAGAATCTGATCTGACCGGAAAGCTTGTTTGCACTGTACTACGGTCAACCAAAATCGACAATTTCGTCAGCACGGAGAAGTGATCTGCTGTTGAACGGATCTCTATTGCAATTGTCTCACCTGCTTTGATTATTCTTAGCCACCGGTTCGCGACTACCCCACACTGTACGTACCATCCGTGTTGTTTATTGCATAGCACGCGAGACGAAATTCGTTCACACTTTAGCGGTACCGCGATTCGGATCCATAATGAACAACTTGCCACGGCGATCAGTAGTACTGCCAACGCTTGCACTCTTCGCAACGTTGTACGGTTGTGCCACGACGACATCACCAACCAATGCGAAGCCAGCGCGCTCCGGCGACTGCATTCCGGAGGTAATCGACACGTATACGCCAGACCGGCGGGCGCTATCGCTTGTTGCCTGTTTCAACGAACCTGACCCGGCGCTGCGTGACGCATACGGCTACACCCAATTCGCAGCAGTATTGCGCGATGGCGGGCTCACCGACGAAACCGTATTAGCCCTCAATGACCAAGTGAGCCTGATGCTGAAGCAACCGGACAGCGACGGGTTCCAACAACCGTTCGCAGCGCTTGCGTTGGCGGAGATCGTGCGCGTCGATCGCATCAAGCCCGTGTTCAACAATGTACAGCGATCGGCGATCGTCAAGCTGGCGACCGACTACGTCATCAACGTGCGTGACTACCGTGGTTTTAGCGAAGCCGAAGGTTGGCGTCATGGCGTCGCACACGGCGCTGACTTACTGCTGCAACTCACGCTAAACCCAAACATTCGCGATGAGGCCATGCCGGAGATTGTGAATGCCGCGATCAGCCAGGTGCCTGGCTACAATAAGCACGCCTATGTGTTTGGCGAGCCTGGCCGGCTGGCAAGACCCGTGTTGTACGCAGCGCAACGCCGCGTCATCGCTAACGATGCATGGAGGCCGCTACTGATGGCGCTCGCGCGACCTAACGGCGCGGAATGGGCCGAGGCTTACAATACCGAGAGCGACCTTGCGCGCTTGCACAATACCCGCGCGTTCCTGCAAAGCCTCTACAGCCAAATCGCTGAGGTCGAAGCCGAAGCGTTCCAACCGTTCAAGAACGCCGTGCGTGATGCGCTGCGTGCACTCCCATAAGCGCACGCAGCGATCTCATCAGTTGACGTCTTTGTCGACCAACTTGTTCGCCGTGATCCACGGCATCATGTCACGCAGTTTGCCGCCTGTCGTCTCGATCAGGTGCGCAGCATTCAGGCGACGGTTCGCCGTCATCGACGGATAATTCATCGCACCCTCTGCGATAAATTGCTTCGCATACTCACCCGTCTGAATATTCTTCAACGCCTGTTTCATCGCCTGACGTGATTCATCATTGATCACTTGCGGGCCGGTGACATACTCACCGTACTCCGCGTTGTTAGAGATCGAATAGTTCATGTTGGCGATACCACCCTCGAACATCAGATCCACGATTAATTTGAGCTCATGCAAGCACTCGAAATACGCCAGCTCCGGTGCATAACCACCTTCGACGAGCGTCTCGAAGCCGGCTTTGACCAGTTCCACACAACCGCCACACAACACCGCCTGCTCGCCGAATAAATCCGTCTCCGTTTCGTCACGGAACGTCGTTTCAATAATGGCAGTACGCCCGCCACCCACGCCGCTGGCATAAGACAGCGCAAGGGCCTTGGCACCGCCCGTCGCATCCTGGGCAATCGCCACGAGATCTGGAATGCCCGCGCCCTTCACGAATTCGCTGCGCACCGTGTGGCCCGGCGCTTTCGGCGCAATCATGATCACATCAAGATCCGCCCGCGGCACGACCTGGTTGTAATGAATGGCAAATCCATGCGCGAACGCGAGTGTCGCGCCCTGCTTCAAGTTCGGTTCAATTTCTTCTTTATATAACTGCGACTGAAACTCATCGGGTGTCAGCATCATGACAAGATCGGCGCCACTCACCGCGTCTTTAACGTTCTTCACGGTAAGCCCAGCCTTTTGCGCTTTCGCCACTGATGACGAGCCATCACGCAAGCCTACGGTGACGTCCACGCCGCTGTCCTTAAGGTTCAGCGCGTGCGCGTGGCCTTGCGAGCCATAGCCCACAATCGTCACTTTCTTGCTCTGGATAAGCGAAAGGTCACAGTCTTTGTCGTAGTAAATCTGCATGTGATTGCTCCGGGCTCACTGGCCACTAGTGGTTAATGCCTGAAGGATATCGGTACGACCATATTGCGTAAATTGAAATAAATAGCACTTTGTATTGCGTTTATTGCAATAATCAATCGATGGACGCACGAACGCTCAATCAGTTCCTGACGCTTGCCGACACGTTGCACTTCGGTCGGGCCGCCGATGCATGTCATATGAGTGCATCCACACTGAGCCGCGCCATCAAACAACTTGAAGAGACCGTCGGCGTTGCGCTGTTCCAACGCGACAACCGTAGCGTCGCACTGACCCGTGAGGGCGTTCTGTTTCGTCGCTACGCACGCGAGTCCGTCGCGTTGTGGGCCGATTTCGAGGACAGCCTGATCGATGCAACGCAAGCATTGAGCGGCACGCTCACGCTCTATGGGTCGGTCACAGCGAGCTACAGCTTTCTGTTCGATTTGCTCGCTACGCTGCATGAAGAGCACCCGGGTATCAAAGTCACGCTGCAAACCGGCGATCCGGAACAGGCGATCAAGCGTGTGCAATCGGGCGAAGCGCACATCAGTTTGGGAGCACGCCCCGCAAAGCTCGCACGAGCGATACGCTTCAAGACGATCGCCACAACACCGCTCGTGTTCATTGCTGCCACCGATGATGCCCGTGCGTTATCGCTGACGCGTAAACGTACTACGGCAGATCAGTGGCGTAGCATGCCGTTGATCGTCCCGGAACGCGGCGTTGCCCGGGATCGCACACTGGCGTGGTTTCGAGACCAGAACATTACGCCCGCGATCGCCGCCCAAGTCGCTGGCAATGAGGCCATCGTCAGTATGGTGAGTCTCGGTGGTGGTATCGGTGTCGTGCCGCGTATCGTTCTGGACAACAGCCCGTTGGCAGACCGCGTAACCGTGCTCGGCGTACGTCATTCGCCCGAGCCGCTTGAAGTCGGCTTGTTTGTGCTCAACAAGAGCCTGAAGAATCGCCTGGTCAGTGCGCTTTGGGAAACCGCTGGCGCTTGACCGCGCTATCATACACCCTTCAAACATTGCCTCCCGGGAACACTGCTATGTCCTCACTAGCCCTCGCACAACGTTTCGTCGATGCCATTCAAATCGCGGATGTCGACGCCGCGCGCGCTTGCTTCCACCCTGATGCAGGCATCTGGCACAACTACGACAACGGCACACAATCGGTTGAAGAAAATCTGGGTCTGTTGGCTTTGATGGCAGCAAAACTGCCGAAGCGACACTACGAGATTCATCGGCTCAACGACATTGACGGTGGTTATCTACAACACCATACGCTGCATGTCACCGGCGCTGATGGAACAGTGGTAGCCGTCGAAGCGCTCGCCATGGTCTTTGTCGAAGACGACAAAATCACCGGGATCAAAGAGTGGATTGACCCGACACCACTGCGCCCATTGTTGGCAGGATAATCCTATGGAAATTAACGGCTGCACAGCGCTGGTGACCGGCGGCAATCGAGGTATCGGCGAAGGATTCGTTCAGGAATTGCTCGCGGCTGGCGCGGCCAAAGTGTATATCGCTGCACGCGATACGAGCGCGGCTGAAGCATTGTACGCAACAGACCCCGAGCGTCTTGCGATCGTCGAGCTTGATGTCACAGACCCAACGCATATTGACGCCGCGGCCACGGCATGCACCGATGTCACACTGCTCGTGAACAACGCGGGTATGTTTGTTGGGCAGTCGCTGCTAGGCGCACCGGACTTGGACGCGATGCGCGCAGAAATGGATGTGAACTGTTTCGGCACGATTGCAATGACGCGTGCGTTCGCACCTATCATCGAGCGCAACGGCGGTGGCAGTGTCGTCAACGTGCTATCGGCCGGCGGTATCGTTGCTGTACCCGAAATGGGCGGCTACAGCCCGTCGAAATTTGCGGCGCGCGCAGCGTCCAACTGTTTGCGCGCCGAGCTTGCGCCGCGGGGTATCCATGTTGCCGCACTCATTGTCGGCTCTGTCGATACGCGCATGGCAGCGCATGTGAAAGGCGTGTTGAAAGCAGCCCCTGCAGATATTGCAAAAGCCGGTATTCTTGCGGTAACTCAAGGCATCGATGAGCACGACACTGATCCACACGCTATTGGCATTCGCGCGGCGTTAGCGCGCGACCCGTCGGGACTCGCGACACGTCTGGCAATGGGCGTTGGCGCGGGGAAGTAGCCACGCCGAAAACACTAACCGCCCCAGTTCACGCTCGCTTCGGTTTTCGATTTGATCTCATCAAGCGTGACGTGCGGTGCTAACTCGGTCAGTGCGAATGGTGCGCCTTTCGCGGGTCGTTCGAACACGCCTAAATCGGTAATCACCATATCGATGCAGTTCTGACCGGTCAGTGGCAGCGTGCAAGCCTTGATGAACTTGCTCTCGCCCCGTTTGTTCGTGTGGTCAAACAGCGCAATGCAACGCTTCACGCCAGCCACCAGATCCATCGCCCCGCCCATACCCTTGACCATCTTGCCGGGAATCATCCAATTAGCGATATCACCATTCTCGGCAACTTCCATCGCACCTAACACCGACAGATCAATATGCCCGCCGCGAATCATTGCGAAACTATCGGCGCTATTGAAGAAGCTCGATTGCGGCAATGTAGTGATTGTTTGCTTACCCGCATTAATCAAGTCAGCATCTTCTTCGCCAGCGTACGGAAACGGCCCCATGCCGAGCATGCCATTCTCGCTTTGCAGCGTGACGTCAACGCCATCGGGAATGTAGTTCGCCACGAGCGTGGGAATGCCAATACCAAGATTAACGTAGAACCCGTCTTCCAACTCTTTCGCGGCGCGCGCCGCCATGTCATTGCGTGTCCAGGCCATCAGGTGCGCTCCCGTACCGTGCGTTGCTCGATGCGTTTTTCGCACGTCGCCTCAATGATGCGTTGTACGAAAATGCCAGGCGTGTGGATAAAGTTCGGGTCAAGCGTGCCAATGGGCACCAACTCATCGACCTCTACCACAGTGACCTTGCCGGCCGTGGCCATCATCGGCGAGAAGTTTCGTGCGGTTGCGTTGAAGATCAGATTGCCTTCGGCGTCACCTTTCCATGCTTTGATAATCGACAGATCTGCAGTAAGCCCTGTCTCCATGATGTAAGTCTCGCCGTCGAATTCTTTGTGCTCTTTGTCTTCGGCCACTAACGTGCCCACACCTGTCTTCGTATAGAACCCCGGTATGCCAGCGCCGCCAGCTCGAATGCGCTCGGCGAGCGTGCCTTGCGGATTAAACTCCAGCGCGAGCTCGCCACCGAGATACTGACGCTCAAACTCTTTGTTCTCCCCCACATAAGAGCTGATCATTTTTTTCGTTTGGCGGGATTCGAGTAACTGACCCAGGCCGAAACCATCAACGCCTGCGTTGTTAGAAATCACCGTCAGGTTTTGCGCTTTGCTATCGCGCAGCGCTGCGATCAAATTCTCGGCAATACCGCACAAGCCGAAACCACCACTCATGACGGTCATCCCGTCGAACGTGAGCCCTTCAAGCGCGGCGTGTGCATCTTTATAGACTTTATTGGACATTTACGATCCTACGACGAAGGTGCGTCGTGTTGTTGCTCAGGTCTCGCTTGGTCAAAGACCGAAATTTGTTGTGCAGCGTCATGTATCGCGAGCAGGTGCGGGAACGCTGACATATCAAGCCCGAACTTTACCGCATTAAAGACTTGCGGAACCAGACAGCACTCGAACATTCCCGGACCATCGGGCACGAAAAACTCGCCATCACGATGCGCTACGGTGCGCTCCAATGACGCAAACCCGTTTGCGATCCAGTGACGCGCCCAGGCGCTGACGCCGGCATCGTCCTGACCGTATTCCGCACGAAGGAACTTCAGCACACGCAGGTTCTGAATCGGCATGACATCGGCCGCGATGATCAGCGAGGCGGCGCGCACGCGGCTGCGCAGCACAGGATCCGCCGGCAGCAAAGCCGGTTGCGGGAACATCTCATCGAGGTACTCGATAATGGACAAGGACTGCGTCAGGTGAGTGCCGTCGTCAAGCTCGAGAACCGGCACCATCGCTTGCACATTGCGCGTGGCATGCGCTGCGCCGTGCTGCTCACCGTCTTTGAGATTGACGGCGCGATGCTCAACGCTGATACCCTTAAGCCCTAGCGCCAACCGAACGCGATAGCTCGCCGACGAGCGCCAATATCCGTGCAGGATCATGACGCGGCTTTCTCAACCACGTTGTGGATGCGTCCGAAGATCGAGCGCCCTGCCCCGTCGTTCATCTCAATCGCGACCGTATCGCCGAACGACATGAATGGCGTCGCCGGCTGACCGTTTTGAATCGTTTCGATCATGCGAACCTCAGCAATACAACTGTAACCTACGCCACCATCTTCGACTTTCTTGCCCTCGCCGCCGTCGAATTTGTTCGATACAGTACCCGAGCCGATGATCGCACCGGCACATAGATCACGCGTCTTTGCGGCATGTGCAACAAGTTCGGCCATATTGAAGGTCATGTCAGTCTTGACGTTCGCCTTGCCGAAAGGCTTGTCGTTGTAATCAACGAGCAACGGTAAGTCGATGGTACTGTCTTGCCACGCCTCTCCCAGTTCATCCGGGGTAACCGCAACCGGGGAAAACGCAGACGAGGACTTGCCATGCACGAAGCCAAACCCTTTACGAAGCTCGTTGGGAATCAATCCACGCAACGACACGTCGTTGACTAACATCACAAGCTTGATGTGTTGAGCGGCATCATCGACCGAAACACCCATTGGCACATCGTCAGTGATAACAGTAATCTCAGCTTCCATATCGATACCGAACGCTTCGTCGGCAGCAACGATCGGATCGCGAGGACCAATGAAGGTGTCCGAGCCGCCCTGATACATTAGCGGGTCTGAGTAGAAACTCTCGGGCACTTCCGCATTGCGTGCTTTGCGCACTAACTCAACGTGATTCAGGTAGGCCGAGCCGTCCATCCAGGCATAAGCGCGCGGCAACGGGGACGCACACTCGGTTTCATCAAATGCAAAACCCGGCACTACATCGTCGTTCAGTTGTTGATAGCGGGCAGCAAGTTTCGGCGCCACAACGTCCCAGTCATCAAGCGCTGCTTGCAGCGTCAACGCGATATCAGTCGCATCAGTCGCTTTGCTAAGATCGCGCGAAACCACAACGAGCCGACCATCGCGGCCCTGTTTCAGTGAGGCTAGTTTCATTGATCAGGCTCCGGTTTCTTCTTTAATTTTTTCGTGTAACCACGCAGCATGGCGCGGTGCTTTTTTGGTCTCAGCCCATTCGGCCAACATATCCGGCGCGACCTGCTTTAGCGATGCCATTTGATCGGGCGTGTGAATATCAGCTGCAAGCTCGAGCCGGTGACCATTGGGATCGAAAAAATAGATCGATTTAAAAATACCGTGATGTGTAGGCCCGATGACATCAATGCCTGCAGCCTCAAGGCGCGCTTTCGCCGCTAACAAGGCATCAACGTCATCGACACGTAATGCAATGTGCTGCACCCACTCCGGCGTGTTGCGATCACGGTCCATGTCGGGCTGTTCGGGTAACTCGAAAAACGCAAGGACATTGCCATGGCCGGCATCCATGAAGATATGCATGTAGGGATCATAGGCACCTGTTGAAGGCACATGGTCTTCTGCGATTGCAAGCTGAAAATCCATGCCGAGATGTTCCGCATAGAACGCGACGGTTTGTTTGGCGTCACGACATCGATACGCGACATGATGAAAACCTTTGGTTTGGATCGTCATTACGCGTCTGCCTTCACATCCAGCACGCCACGGCTGATTTGATCACGCTCAATAGACTCGAACAGGGCTTTAAAGTTTCCTTCACCAAAACCGTCATCACCTTTGCGTTGGATAAATTCGAAAAATACCGGACCAATCTGCGGCACGCCGAAAATCTGCAGCAGTAAGCGTACGTTGTTGTCATCGGTCGTGCCATCCAGCAGGATGCCCCGTGCCTTGAGTTCGCCGGCGTTTTCGCCATGACCCGGCAAACGTTCGTCCAACATCGCGTAATAGGTTTCGGGCGGCGCCGTCATCAGCTCGACGCCATTCGCGCGCAGTTTGTCGACGCACACTGGTAAGTCATCACACGACATCGCGATGTGCTGAATACCTTCGCCACGATGCTCGAGCAAATACTCATCGATCTGACCTTTGCCCTCATCGCCTTCTTCGTTCAAAGGGATGCGAATCTTGCCGTCGGGCGCGGTCAGCGCGCGTGACTTCAACCCGGTGTACTCCCCCTTAATGTCAAAAAACCGAATCTCGCGGAAGTTAAACAAGCGCTCGTAGTATTCCGCCCAGTAGTCCATTCGGCCGCGATACACGTTGTGCGTCAGGTGATCGACAACCTGAAAGCCACAGCCTTCTGGTTTTTTGTCGACACCATCGGCGTAGATAAAATCAATGTCATAAACGGACAAATCATCACCGTAGCGATCAACGAAGAAAATCGAACCGCCGCCGATCGCGCGGATCGCTGGAATGGACAGCTCCATCGGCGCGACATTCGTTTCGGCAGGCTCAGCGCCTAACTCGATCGCCCGCTCATACGCATGTTTCGCGTCTTTCACACGAAACGCCATTCCGCATGCAGACGGTCCGTGCTCGCGACAAAAATGTCCGGCGGGCGATTTGGCTTCGTAATTGGTGATGAAGTTGATCCCACCCTGACGCCACAGATGGAC
>JBCBZK010000175.1:0-5974 GCA_039815365.1 Pseudomonadota bacterium
AACGGTATCCAGTTTGGCTACCACGTTACTCGGATAGGAGTAGGTAATTATGTGGCGCGTATGGTTAATGTTCGACCCTCGCCGGTCGTTAGTCGCTTTAGTTACATTTCTCGCCGTGCTGGCGTTTTTCATCCATTTCCTTCTGTTGTCTACCGACAGATTTAACTGGATCGAAGGCCCAAGTGCGTCAGCAATGGAAATCGATATCAGTCAGACAGTAGCCCAGCGGGCACCGTCTGTACTTGAGTCGCTGAGCTGAAGTAACTGTCAGTCTGGTCATTCTCTGGCGCTTCGCCAGAGAGTGGAACGAAAGAGAATGATCGGACTGGTTTGTTTATAGATTTTGTTTGAACCGCGAATGACGTCGGAGCGCACACAGGCGCTAAGACCGCGGAGGATCAGAAAATGTCGATGTTAAGTTTTGAGAAAAAATATCGGATTCGAGGAGGCACGCTATTGGGCGGTGATCTTTTCGATTTCTGGGCAGGACCGTTCTACGTCGGTTTTTTCGGAGTCTTCGGTGCGTTTTTTACACTGCTGGGCGTTGCGCTCGTTTTTTTACGGGGCGGCACTGGGCGGTACGTTCAACGTATGGCAGATCAACATTGCTCCGCCTGACCTGAGTTACGGCCTCGGCCTCGCTCCGATCAAAGAGGGTGGGCTCTGGCAGATTATTACGATGTGTGCGATCGGCTCTTTCAGCTGTTGGGCGCTTCGCGAAGTCGAGATCTGCCGCAAGCTCGGTATCGGCTATCACGTACCGTTCGCATTCAGTTTTGCGATTCTCGCGTACGTCACACTCGTTGTGATCCGCCCGATCCTGATGGGTGCGTGGGGGCATGGTTTCCCTTACGGCATCATGAGTCATCTGGACTGGGTCTCGAACACCGGTTATCAATATCTGCACTTCCACTACAACCCGGCGCACATGTTGGCGGTCACGTTCTTCTTCACGACGACGTTGGCGCTTGGCATGCACGGTGGGGCGATCTTGTCAGGTACGAATCCTGGCAAAGGTAAGCCTGTGGCTACCGCAGAACATGAGAACTCATTTTTCCGCGACTCGATCGGCTACTCGATCGGCTCGCTCGGTATTCACCGCTTCGGACTGTTTGCTGCGTTAAGCGCAGGTTTCTGGAGCGCGGTGTGCATCGTGATCAGTGGACCTTTCTGGACCCGAGGGTGGCCGGAATGGTGGAACTGGTGGCTTGCATTGCCGATCTGGGGTTAAGGGGAGTCATCAGACATGGCTGAATATCAGAATATTTTCACCCGAGTGCAGGTTCATGGCGAACCTGATCCCGGCGCACCGATTGATGAATCACTGTTTACGCGTACTGGCGCGACTCTAAACTACTGGTTTGGCAAGATCGGTGATGCACAGATTGGCCCGTTCTATCTGGGTTGGCTTGGCCTTGCATCGTTGCTGTTTGGATTTATCGCATTCGAGATCATCGGCATTAATATGATGGCGTCGGTGGGCTGGGATCCGATCGAGTTTGTTCGTCAGCTTCCGTGGTTAGCACTTGAGCCACCGAAAGCGGAACATGGCTTAAGCATCCCACCACTCAACGAAGGCGGCTGGTGGTTGCTTGCCGGTTTCTTCCTGACGCTATCGATCCTGTTGTGGTGGGTGCGCATGTATCGACGCGCTCGCGCACTCGATATGGGGACACACGTCGCCTGGGCATTTGCCTCTGCAATCTGGTTGTACCTCGTGCTGGGTTTCATTCGCCCCATTGCTATTGGCTCCTGGTCTGAGGCCGTGCCTTTCGGCATCTTCCCGCATCTCGATTGGACGGCGGCGTTCTCGATTCGCTACGGCAACTTGTTCTATAACCCGTTCCATATGTTATCGATCGCTTTCCTGTACGGCTCAACGCTGTTATTTGCGATGCACGGTGCAACCATTCTTGCGACTGACAAGTACGGTGCACACCGTGAGATTGAACAGATCGTTGATCGCGGTACCGCATCCGAACGCGGTGCGTTGTTCTGGCGTTGGACAATGGGCTTCAACGCGAGCATGGAGTCGATTCACCGCTGGGCGTGGTGGTTCGCTGTGTTAACGACGTTAACCGGCGGCATCGGTATCTTGCTGACCGGTACCGTTGTCGACAACTGGTATGTCTGGGGTATGGAGCACGGTTTGGCACCGTCGTATGACACGTCCTGGGAACCCGTGGTTGACCCAGCACTAGGAGGTCAATAATGGAATTGCTAAGAACAACAGTGGTTCGTGCAGCAGCGCTTGGCACTGTCTTGTTAGGCCTTGCCGCCTGCGGCGAACGACCGCCCGTCGATTCAGAGCAAGTGGGCTTCCGTGGCACTGCAATGGCAACCATAACCAATCCGCGTATCGAGCAGGCGAGCCTTGATGTGCCGACACCGCAAGCGGCTGCGGCGCAAACGGGACCCACGGCTGGTCAGATTTATCAAAACGTGGAAGTACTAGGTGATCTCAGTATTGGTGAGTTCACGCGCACTATGCTGGCGATTACTGAATGGGTTGCACCTGAGCAGGGCTGTAACTATTGCCACTATCCGGAGAATCTAGCTGACGACGGCAAGTACACGAAGATTGTGTCCCGCCGAATGTTCCAAATGACGCAACATGTGAACCAGAACTGGAACAAGCATGTCGGTGGTGTTGGTGTGACGTGTTACACCTGTCATCGTGGCAAGAACGTTCCGGAGTACATCTGGTTCGCGCAGAATCCTGAAGGTTACAAACCCAAAGGTTATGCGGGTAACACCTATGGTCAGAACATGGCATCTGAAACAGCGGTCTACAGCTCGCTGCCGGGTGATCACATGTCAGCATTTTTGAACGGCGGTTATGAAGACATTCGTGTCGTGAACACGTCACCCAGTGCCGCTTACGAAACCGGTACGATCAAAGACGCGGAATGGACCTATGCGCTCATGATGCATATGTCCGACTCGTTAGGCGTTAACTGTACGTTCTGTCATAACTCGCGCGCATTCGCGGATTGGGAGCAAAGCCCGCCGCAGCGGGTGACTGCGTGGCATGGCATTCGTATGGTCAGTGGGTTGAATACCGAGTATCTCGACCCATTGCAGCCGGTGTATCCCGACAACCGTCTGGGTCCACATGGCGATGCACCGAAAGCGTATTGCTCTACCTGTCATCAAGGTCAGAACAAACCGTTGGGTGGTGCCAACATGATTGATGACTATTTGCCCGCCATGGCTGGGCGTGATTACGAGTAGTCTTTGTTGACATCGGCAGTTTGCTGTCGGCATTGGGAGGCGCTTACCTTTGGGTAGCGCCTTTTTTTGTCGTTCGTAGCAATGACGCCTTTTTGGTCAGGCGTTTACCAGAGCCCATTATCGAGAAGACGCTACGAGTACGTCGTTTACGCCTGCGCGGTCAGGCGTTTACCGGAATCCATTATCGAAAAGACGCCACGAGTACGTCCTTGGCGCCTGCGCGGTCAGGCGTCTACCAGAATCCCTTATCGAGAAGACGCCACGAGTACGTCCTTGTAGGCTCGGCGGGCGACGTCCTGTCGCCCGACGCTTCTCGATAAGGGGTTCTGGTAAACACCTTCCCTACCGTAGGGTTGAATTATGGGTTGGTGAATGCTTCTAGGATGTCGCGATAGACTACGGCGAAGTCGCCGAATTCTTCCGTTTTACGGTTGATGTTGATGGCGACTGCCATGCGTTGCGCCGGGAGAATCATGAGCCAGCTTTGTGCGCCGCGGCTCACGCCGCCGTGGTTTGCGTGCTCATAGGTTTCACCGTCAGGGGTCTGCCATTTGGACCAGCGAAAACCCAAGGCATAGTGTTGCGCGTTCACTTCGCCGTCCGCCATTAATTGCGGCGTCCAGAACGTCTCGCGAGTTGCTGGCGACAAGTAGTCATTGTCCAGCCACGCGACGCCAAGTTTCGCGAGGTCGCTTGACGTTGCGACGAAGCCGCCTCCTGGCAGGCGATGCGTCATATCGACGGGGCGCCAGCGGCGGAATCGGTCGCCGTCAACGAAATAAGACGTTGCAAGCTCTGGTCGGTTTTTTGCTGAGCGCGGCGCGACAGCGATGGTATTGAGATTTAGCGGTGACAGAATCTCGTCAGCGACCAGTTGTCTGTATGAAACGTCGCTTGCGTGGGACAGCGTCGCGCCAAGCAATACTGTGCCGAGTGTTGAATAGTGGAAGTCCTTGCCTGGCTCAAACAGCAGCTCACTATCGTCGAACACCGATAAGGCATCTCGGACGTCTGCGTAGTGTTTGTTCAGCGCGATGGATCTATAGAGCCCGGAGATTTCCGTGTTCTCCTTGTAGTGTGGCAATCCTGATTGGTGTGTTGCGAGTTGGCGCAGCGTAATGCTGTGCCACGCATCGTTGGGCAGCGGCGAGATATAGGCGCCGATAGGTGTGTCAAGATCGACGGTGCCACGCTCGGTGAGCCGCGCGAGCACGGTCGCGGTGATCGCCTTGGACGTACTGCCAATACGAAATGCGGTCAGCGGTGTCGCGGCTCGTTCGCTGGCAATGTCCGACCAGCCTGCCGCGCCTGCCCATACCAGTTTGCCATCGATCGCCACGGCGGCGGAAAGTGCAGGTGAACGCAACCGATGGCGATGCGCTAGCAGCGACTGTTTCGTTCGTTCTGCAGCTGACGCATAGCGCGGGTCGTCGAGCTGCTCTGTATATGGCGCGGCATCCGGGAGCGAATGCCAGCCAAACGGTGACATCGGTACTTTTCCCTGATGTGCCTTAAAGCCGTACACCGGCGCTAACCACCAATACAGTGCCACGCACATGACAAGCGTCATCGCGATTCCGACATTATGTTTTCTTACAAAGTTCAATGGATCTCCCCGGCATTCACATTCAGTGTCAAATGCTATAGTTAGGCGTAACTTTTGAGCAACGAGGTTGCCGCGAGATGTCCGAATTTGTCGTCAAGAGTCCGATTCGCAAGGTGAACCTACTGCCCGATAGCCGTACGGCTCGGCTATGTGGCACATTGGTTGTGGCGTTGGCGATTGTGCTGTCTGCCACGGGCGCTTGCGATACCGACAACCTAGGCATCATCCATCGCACGTCTTTATGGTTAGTGATCTGTTCGTTAGTTGTCATTCAGGCGGTGGCTTTGCGGCGCCGTGTAGCGCCGCACATTGGTAGCGCCTGGTTTGCCGGTAGTATGGCCATTGGGGCAACGGTCGTGCTCACGACTGTCGAAACGCACATGCTCAAATTCACGCCGTTTCTGCCAAAAGAGCCGGACCCACCGTTAGAGTTTTTGCTCTTTATCTTGCCGTTGGCCGGGCCAGTTGCCTTGCTTGCGTTGTACATGACGCGCAGCACGCAACCCATTGCGGCGGACATCACCATTGATGCGGACTCTGTTGACCGTAGCCAGACGACCGATTGTGAGCGGAGCGTTGCGCATGACCTTGAGTCCTGGCCACACGATTGCGTGTTACGCGTCAGCGCCGAAGACCATTACCTCTCGGTCTATACAGAGAACAACGTCGCGTTGATTCGCGGCCGTATGAAAGATGCGTTAGCGATTCTCGCCGGCAAGAACGGTTTGCAAATTCATCGCTCGCATTGGATTGCTATCGATGAAGTGGCTCGTACGACGAGACAGGGTCGTGACTACCGTGTCTTTTTGGCGGATGGCACGTCATTGCCGGTCAGCCGTGCACGTGTTGCGGCTTTGAAGCAGCGGCTCGATAGTCGGGTAAGAACGTAACGCTCATCGGCCATGCTGTCGGGCATCTACCTGAATCTATTGGGGCGCCACGAGTATGTCGTTTACGCCTGCGTGGTCAGGCGTTTACCAGAACCCATTATCGAGAAGATGCCACGAGTATGTCCTTGGCGTCTGCGTTGTCAGGCGTTTACCTATCAAAGCTTTCTGGCAACAGGCGATCTCTATGATGCCTTTTACTTGGATAAATCTGAGACGGATCAAAAGCAGCTAACCAATGGAGAGG
>JBCBZK010000150.1:0-8476 GCA_039815365.1 Pseudomonadota bacterium
CCCCGCCAGCCGCCCCGAACCGTACCGCGCAAGTCCGCGACCTTTGATGACTATACCCTGTCCGAAATCCGCCGTGCGGCTGCCACAGGGCCGATGCGTCGCAAGCCTGCGACCAAATCTGACGCATAGTGGTAACCGTCCGCGTGGGCTTCATAGTGATCCTGGCCTTTGGGCGCATCACCGCGCAGCGCGACCAAATGCCGAACTCCGTCATCGAGGTATCCGCGAGCAATATCGTCGATCTCACCGCGACTTGCACCAACGCAGGTCAAATGCGGCGCTGCGGTAAGCCCGGTCTCACGGGCAACCCGTTTCACCAGACCGTGCGTACGCTCACGGGTTGAGCCATCAGCGCCATAGGTGACTGACACGAAACTTGGTTGGAGCGGCGCGAGTCGCTCAATAGAAGACCACAGCGTTTTGGCCATTGAATCAGTGCCTGGGGGGAAAAACTCGAACGACACGTTGATGGATTGGGTTGTAGCTGCGCTCATTGGGCTTGCTTCCTGTGCTGTACATCTGCATCACCAAAGGCCATGGTGACAAGAAATTTATGTGCGCCGTCGTTGCTACTGCGCACAAGACCGCAACGCAACGGTGACTCGGCAAGCAACTGGGTAAGACGTGCTTGCGATTCGTCTGCGTCATGCATCGCGACGTGTTCGACAATCAGCATGTGGCCACCGGGTTTCATCACTCGGACCGCTTCTGTCAGGGCTGCCGGTGGCCGTTCGGCGCTGAGCAGGACTTCGTCGAGCACGACGGTGTCAAAACGACTGTCGTCGAACGACAATCGATACATGTCGCCGGGCCGCACTGTGCAATTGTTTAGCGCGGCCAAAGCAACCGCACGTCTTGCAACCTGTCGCGACGCCGAGTCGATATCAACGCCATGAGCAGAACTCGCCCGGCTCGCCAGCAACTTCAGCGTGCCACCATTACCGACCCCAATGTCCAAGAGCTCACCAACAGGTAGCGACAAAAACTGTTCGAGCATGAGTCGGTGTAGCCGCCGCACCGTCATCGGGACTTCTGCGTTTACCAAACCGCTATCGGCCTGCAGAACGCGTTTCATCTGGGCAGCATCGGCTTGAATCGTCTGATCACTCGTGTCGAGAAACGCCAGGACCCGAGCCACTGATTGCGCGCCAACGCCGTGCTGAGGCGCGCGAAAATATACCCAGTGACCGTCCCGGAATCGCTCGAGTAACCCAACGTCACACAAAATTTTGAGATGCCGGGATACGCGCGGCTGAGATTGGCCAAGTACGGCCACCAACTCAGAAACCGTATATTCGCCCCCAGAGCACAAATACAGCAATCTTAGTCGGGTTTGATCTGACGCCGCGTGCAGCAGCGGCTGAAGCTTCTCAAGCGTGTATGCGATCGAATCGGCCATGAACATTCAAATATCAAGATATCTTTATGTAATGGTAGAGCCTCGCGCCGGAAACGCAAGCGCCAAGATCGCACAATACGCAGCGCGGCTCATGCGAGAGCAATCAAAGGACGAAGGGATTGCTGCCTGCTGGCGCAGCGAAGGGCTTATTTGTTAAGAGCCCGCAAGACACCGCTACTGCGCGAACGAGTCACTCAAAGGTAGTTCACCGAAACGGATCAGACGGCTGGTTTTGACGGCTGCTTGTCGGTGTTTGACTGCGATTTGGTAATCCGGGTCGGTGATCATCGCAAAAAAAGCGCCGGCATCCGGATAGCGCGCAATGAAACCGGCATCCCATTGCTCATCTGCCGGGCCAGTCAACACAGCCTCAGGCGTGCCGCGCCAAATGATACTGCCACCCACGCGCGTAAAAATCGGCGCACTCTGCTGGCCATAGGTTCGATACGCAGCGGCGCCCGAGACAGCAGGCCCATCTGCATAGACGGCGGTTTCGTTGAACCGCAGCAGATTGAGCATATTGATCGGCTTATCGCGGGGCAAAGTCTTGAAAAACTCGAATTGATCGCGTTGGGGATCGATGTAATCACTCATAAAGCGCTCCGCACAATCATCGGTTATTGGAGACCAGCATCACTGGCCATGCTGGCCGGGTTAAACAGTCTTGCAACGTCAACGGGATCAAGTATGCGCTTTGCATTGCAAAACTCACACACGATTTCGATCTGCTGATCGCGCTCCTCTAACAATTGGCGCGCATCGGCCTCGCCGAGCATACGCACCGCAGCTTCTGCACGCTCATCGCTGCAACGACACCGAAACACGACGTCCTGATGTTCGTAGGCAATCACATCATCTTCGGCAAACAACTTGGAGAGCATCGTAATGCCGGCACCAGCGCGCATCTCATCAAGCGTCAGAGTATCGGCCATCAAACACAATCGCCGCCAATCATCGTCGTCAAGACCATCAGCGTCAGGGAGTCGCTGCAACATCACCCCACATAAATTCTGCGCATCAGCGAGCAACACGAAGTGCGCCGCCAATTGCGCTGACTCGAGGTAATACGCGCCCAACGTCGCGGCCAGCGACTCCGGGCGAACCTCAATGATGCCCTGATAGCGATCTTTGGCATCTTTCGCATCGACCGTCAGCGTGAGACGTCCGGCACCTGCCAACGCTGCAAAACTGTCATGAGCCGTATCGAGATCAAGCTCGCCCGCCATCCCACGTACGTGCAACGACTGGTTACATTGCGCAATCAACATGCCGAGCGATCCGGCCCCGGTGAGTTGCAGCGTCAACATGCCCTCGAACTTCATGGTGCTCGCCATCATCGCCGACGCCGCGATGCTCTGCCCCAACAACGACGATACGATCGGCACATAATCGTGCTGTCCCGCAAGCTCACGCCACTGCGAATCGAGCTGCACGAGCGCACCACGCACCGGCATCTTGCTGAACATGAAATTGATTAACGCGTTTGGGCGATCGTCTGAATCAGCGCTCATCGGTTAGCTCTAGCTCAGTTTCTCGCGCAGTAACGCGTTGACCTGACCTGGATTTGCTTTGCCGCGACTTTCTTTCATGACCTGGCCAACGAGGTAGCCAAGCACTTTTTCCTTACCGTCACGAAACTGTTGTACCTGCTCCGGACTTGCGGCAAGCACCTTATCGACAATCTCGCTGATCGCGCCGCTATCGGTAATCTGCTTTAGACCTTTCGCAGCAATCACATCGTCAGCGGAACCGCCCTCGCCCCACATCACTTCGAACACCTGCTTCGCAATTTTCTGCGAGATCGTGTTGTCCTCGATACGCGTCAGCAAAAGCGCGAACGAATCAGCATTGACAGGGCTGGCATCAATACCAATACCATCGCGATTTAGCGCGGCCATTAGTTCTCCCAACACCCAATTAGCCGCAAGCGTTGGTTTGACCTTCTGGGCGCACAGCTCAAAATAATCGGCGAGTCCACGCTGGCTTGCGAGCGTATCGGCATCTTCGGGTTTGAGCTTCAGTGATGTTTCAAAGCGAGCGCGACGTGCGGCCGGTAACTCCGGCATCAATGCGCGCTGGGCTTCGATAAACTCGTCCGCAATAACCACTGGCAACAAGTCCGGGTCAGGGAAGTAACGATAATCGTTCGCTTCCTCTTTACTGCGCATGGGCCGCGTCTCATCGGCGTCAGCGTCGTACAGGCGGGTTTCCTGAACGACACGACCACCATTCTCCAACACGTCGGCCTGACGTTCGACTTCGTAATCAATAGCGCGTTCGATGAAGCGGAACGAGTTCAGGTTTTTGATTTCGGTGCGCGTGCCCAAAGTTTGCGTACCGGCAGGACGCAGCGATACGTTCGCATCACAACGGAATGAACCTTCCTGCATATTGCCATCCGAAACACCCAGATAACGCACGAGCTCGTGCACACGCCGCATATACTGAGCCGCCTCTTTTGATGATGACATTTGCGGCTCGGATACAATCTCAAGCAGCGGCGTGCCCGCCCTGTTTAGATCGATACCACTAGCGCCCTGAAAATTCTCATGCAGCGACTTGCCAGCGTCTTCCTCAAGATGCGCCCGGGTGACGTCGATGGTCTTGATCGCACCGCTGTCATCCAGAATATCGACAGTACCACCAGCGACAATCGGCAGATCCAGCTGACTGATCTGATAGCCCTTCGGTAAGTCCGGGTAAAAATAATTCTTGCGCGCAAAGACTGAACGCGGCGTGATATCGGCGCCGATCGCGAGTCCGAAGACAACAGCGAGACGGACAGCCTCTTCGTTTAACACCGGCAGCACCCCGGGGAAACCCAGGTCGACGACATTCGCCTGGGTATTCGCAGCGGCGCCGTACGCCGTTGGAGACGACGAAAAAATCTTGCTCTGCGTAGCCAATTGGACGTGAATCTCAAGGCCGATGACGATATCCCAACTCATTGGTACGCCCCCGCGCACTTGCTGTGCCAATCCGTGTTTTGTTGGTATTGATGTGCGCAGTTGAGCATCGCGCCCTCGCCGAACGCAGGCGCGATGACCTGCAAGCCAACGGGCATGCCGCCAACCATGCCGCACGGCATCGACAAGGCCGGCAAGCCGGCGAGGTTCACACCAATGGTGTAAATATCATTCAGATACATCGTGATCGGATCATCTGTTTTCTCGCCGAGCTTGAATGCCGGCGTCGGCGTGGTCGGACCGACGATGAGATCTACGTCAGCGAAAGCGGCCGTAAAGTCCGCGCTGATCAATCGACGTACTTTTTGCGCTTTCAAATAGTAAGCATCGTAGTAACCGGCCGACAACACATAGGTACCGGTCATGATTCTGCGCTTGACCTCATCGCCAAACCCTTCGCTGCGCGAACGCTTGTACAGGTCTGCCAAATCAACAGCGTCTTCTGCTCTATGCCCGAATCGAACGCCATCAAACCGCGACAGGTTTGATGAACATTCCGCAGGCGCGACGACGTAATACGTTGGCACTGACAAGCCAATATTCGGCAACGAAATCTCACGCACGCTTGCGCCGAGAGATTCGAGCACCGTTAATGCTTCGCGAACAGCGATAGCGTTGCTGCTATCCAGCCCATCGCCCATGAACTCGCGAACTACACCGAGCTTCACGCCTTTCAAGGGTTGCGCAAGCGCGGCCACGTAGTCGTCGACCGGCGCGTCGACACTGGTGGAATCATGCGGATCAAAACCGGCCATTGCGTTTAACAAGTGTGCAGAGTCCTCTGCGCTGGTGGTTAACGTACCGGCCTGATCCAGACTGGATGCGAACGCAATCATGCCGTAGCGCGATACGCGGCCATACGTCGGTTTCATGCCGGTCAAACCGCACAACGCAGCTGGCTGCCGGATCGAACCACCAGTATCCGTGCCTGTTGCTGCACACGCCAGCCGCGCGGCGACAGCGGCTGCCGAGCCACCGGACGAGCCGCCAGGCGAGCAATCCAGCGCCCACGGGTTGCGAACATCACCGTAGTAGCTGGTTTCGTTGGATGAGCCCATCGCAAACTCATCCATATTGGTCTTACCAAGAACAATCGCGCCTGCGGTAGCGAGACGCGAAACGACCGTCGCATCGTAAGGCGGAATGAAATTTTCCAGCATTCGTGATCCGCATGAGGTGCGAACGCCCTCAGTGCAAAAAATGTCCTTATGGGCGATTGGCAGACCTTCGAGCGGTCGAGCGTCGCCAGCCGCAATCCGTTTGTCTGCATCTGCCGCCGCTGCGAGCGCTGCATCAGCCGTGACCGTCAGAAAACTGTTCAGCGAGGCATCGTGTTGTTCGATGCGCATGAGCATGTGCCGAACAAGCTCTGTCGCCGAAAACTGACGCTGCGCAAGACCTTCTCGCAGACGCGCAAGACCCAGTGAATGTAGCTGGTTCATTCAATCACCCGAGGCACGAGATACAGGCCTTCTTCAGTCTCACCAGCGCAGCTTTGCAGGCGCTCTCGATCAATGGCCGGATCAGCGACATCGGGGCGCAAACGCTGCTCCTGATCCAACGGGTGGGCCATTGGCGTGACATCTTTTGTCGGCGCGGCCTGTAGCTGGTCCACGAACGCCACAATACTGCCCAATTTGTCGGTGAAGTCGGCGTATTCCGCCTCGGCGAACTCGAGCCGTGACAGCGTCGCCAGCTTATCGATATCTTCACTGGTTATCGTCACCAGTCACTCCTCAAAATTATCTCGTAGGGCTGCGTCCGATGCCTTGAAACCCCTGCGTTTATCCAGCATCAGATCGACACGCAAGAATACACGCAGCCTTGCTGATTGTCCCCCCCGTTGCTAAGGTTCACGGAATTTTTCGGGGGCGGACCCACCACACTATGCTGAAGAACCTTCTAGGGTATTTTTCTCACGATCTTTCCATCGATCTCGGTACGGCGAATACGCTGATTTTTGTCCGGGGCGAAGGCATCGTTTTGGATGAACCATCGGTTGTCGCAATCCGCGAGGACTTCGGCAGCGGCGGGCGCCGGGTTGAGGCCGTCGGTCAAGATGCCAAAAACATGCTTGGTCGCACGCCTGGCAACATTACGGCAATCAGACCGCTCAAAGACGGCGTCATTGCTGACTTCACAGTGACAGAGAAAATGCTTCAGACTTTTATCAAGAAAGTCCATGGCAATCGTTTTTTCACGCCGCGCTCACGTGTATTAATTTGTGTGCCCTACGGATCCACTCAAGTTGAGCGGCGGGCGATTCAGGAATCAGCCGAAGGCGCTGGTGCCAGCAAAGTCATTCTGATCGCCGAACCGATGGCCGCGGCGATCGGCGCGGGTATGCCCGTTCATGAGGCGCGTGGCTCAATGGTTCTCGACATTGGTGGCGGTACTTCAGAAGTTGCCGTGATCTCTCTCAACGGTATTGTTTACGCAGCATCTGTGCGCGTTGGTGGTGACCGCTTCGATGAGGCCATCACAAACTATGTCCGCCGCAACTACGGCATCCTGATTGGCGAAGCCACTGCGGAACGCATCAAGCATGAGATCGGTTCGGCCTACCCCGGCGCAGAAGTTCGCGAGATTTCCGTCAAGGGCAGAAACCTTTCCGAAGGCGTCCCAAGAAGTTTCACGCTGAACAGCAATGAAATCCTCGAAGCGCTACAAGAACCGTTGCAAGGCATCGTTGGTGCTGTCAAAGAGGCATTGGAGCAAACGCCGCCAGAGCTAGGCGCCGATGTTGCAGAACGCGGCATTGTACTAACGGGCGGTGGCGCGATGCTGCGCGATCTCGACAAACTGCTGATGGAAGAAACAGGCTTGCCTGTCGTGATCGCTGACGACCCACTCACGTGCGTTGCACGTGGTGGCGGCCGCGCGCTTGAATTGATCGACGAGTACGGCCCGTCTGTATTCGGCCTGAACTAAACGGCACGTAGCGCCCGTGAGTAACACCGGCGTCCACCGCGACCATCATGGTCCTGCACTCGGTCTGCGCACATTTGTCGGTGTTGTCGTGTGCATCATGTTGATCGCGGCAGACCAGCGCCGTGTATTCGGAGAGCGACCGCGCGCTGCCTTGATGGCGGCGGTTTACCCACTGCAGACGATAGCGGCGATGCCCACGTCCTTATTTAACTGGAGCGAAGATGCCACGCGCTCGCGCGCCGATCTTGCGCGCGAGAACGTGCGATTGAAACGTGAACGCCTGCTTGCGGACGCCAGGCTGCAACAACTCAATGCAGTGCGCGCAGAAAATGATCGCCTACGCACCATGCTCGATGCCAGACCGCGTGCCGGAGAGGACATCACGGTCGCTCAGCTGCTGGATATCGACAACGACCCGTTTAGACATCGCGTCACTATTAACAAGGGCGCCAGCAATGGCGTTTTTCGGCAGCAGGCGATCGTCGATGCAAACGGTGTCGTCGGCCAGGTCATCCATGTAGGTCCATCGAGCGCGCAAGTGATGCTCGTTAGTGATCCCGGACACGCGATTCAAGTAGAGGTGGTTCGCAACGGTTTACGCACGGTTGCCTTCGGCGCCGGCGAATACGATCAGTTAGAGATTCGCTTTTTGCCAAACAACGCAGACATCGTGGTTGGTGATCTACTGGTAACGACCAGCCTTGGCGGCGACTACCCTGCCGGTTACCCGGTTGGGGAGGTCACCGCGGTACAGACCCAACCCCGACAGGCATTCGCCAAAGTCACCGCCAAACCGGCCGCTGCGCTGACGCGTATGCGTGAAGTGTTGCTGTTAACCGCGCAAATCAGCGCAGAAGACGACGCTGACGAAGACAACGAACCGGATCCGGAGAATAGCGGCAATGGCAGCTAGACGAGATCGTTGGTGGGCTGGCCTCATCGGGCTCGTCGTCGCACTGGTGCTCACCAGCCAACCGCTGCCGGGCTGGCTCAATGCGTTCCGCCCCGATTGGGTCGCGCTGGTGCTTGTCTACATCAGCATTTACACGCCACAACGGCTGGTGCTGACCAGCGCCATGGTCTGTGGCCTGTTACTTGACGCGATACATGGCACGCCGCTAGGACAATACGCGCTTGCACTCGTGGTGTGCTGTTACGTGCCACTGAAATTACATTTGAG
>JBCBZK010000162.1:0-6814 GCA_039815365.1 Pseudomonadota bacterium
ACTTGCGTTGCATCGAACGATACCTGCCGAATTTCACCGATCCAGTAGTCAGGCCGATTCTGCGCGGCAATCGGTGCCGCTGGCACGTCGATGCCGAACAACGCTTGGCTGATATCGGTAAATTGACGATAGTCGCGAGGTGTTCCGGTCCATGACTCGGTCGCAGATTCGAAAACACCGATTCGATCATCTGAGCCGATGACCATATCCGGCGAACCATCGTGGTCAACATCGGCTATGGCGAAATCGCGATGCAACTCTTCGTCAGATATATCCCGACCGAACGTGCTATCACTGAGCCAACGGCCAACACCTCTCAGGTCGATTACGTTGAAGGAACTCCTGGTACTGTGAAGGAAGCGCTCATAAACACCGTCACCATTCAAATCAATGATAGGCAGCCGGTGATACGAATCCAGAGTATTTAGCGGGCCGTCGGTGCGGCTCGTAACCGCGCCCGTAGCAGACAACACTAACTGATCGTCCGCAATATAAATGTCCGTCTCGCCGTCCGCATCGACATCCCCGATCACAGGAACGCTAAAGCCTCTCGACGCGACGGAACCCCACCGGGGCGTGCCATCGGCTTCCCACGCGTAGACACCATAGCTGCGCTCGGCTGGCGAAAAGAGACCATCGCCAATCACCGTAACCACTTCAAGATCGCCATCGGCATCAAGATCACCGACGCCGAACAGCGCATGTTGATCTACCAAGCCCGTGGCGCTGAGGTCCCAATATAGCGAACCATCAGCGCGACGCACCTGATTGCTGAACATTACTTCAAACTGACCATCTCCATCCAAATCCGCAATGGTCGGAATCGCAAACTCGGCTTGCCAGCTTGTGCCGCCGGTCGTCTCCGTAGGAAATTGCCACAGAAGGTTTCCGAAATTATCGAGCACATGACCGCCCGCAATAATTTCTGGCGTGCCATCCGCATCCAGATCATGCACAAGCAACGGTCGATCCATCTGTCCTTGGGCACCGGCATGAATGTTAAATGTGCCCGTCCATAAGATGGTTCCGTCCAAGTCGAGCGCAATGGGCAACAGCAGACCGAACGACTGAACGCGGGCCACGACTAACAGTTCCAGTTCCGGATCAGCGTCAAGGTTCGCCATGACGGGCGCACTAGTTTCGTTCGTGCGACTCACAGGCAAACGCCAAGCGGTGACACCGGTTGTCAGGTTGTGCAGACTAATCGCATTTCGATTAACGGCGAATGCGAAAATGTCATCGTCATTGTCGATAGCGCCATCATTGTTTGAATCCTCCACTGGTCCAACCGCAAGCCCACGGTTGGCTCCTTCGTCGATTGCACGAATTCGCTGCGTTTGGTAGCCGTTGACTTGACTGCCAGGAGCGACGCACAGTCGATTGCTGCCCGAGAAGGACTCGCGTACCTGGACATCGTTCATGTTAACGCTGTATTGCCATAGTCCGTCCCGCACAGAGTTGGCACCTGGTATCCAGGAGATGCCGGAACCAGCGACAGGACCATTCGTGACATTCATGTCCGTCAATTGGAAATCGCCGCCGATTGACTCGATGCTGCCAGTCGTTTGCATCACGAACGTCGTCGGCGAATCGAACCCGGTAATTTCGGGCGGATAGTGAACGGTCAATTCGTATGCCTGCGTTGCAATAACGCCCAACGCATTTGTCGCGGTGAGTGTGATGGCGTGCGAAGAGGACTCACGCGCTTCAGGGATCAGTGGTGTCCAGACGATCTGGCCAGATGCAGAATCGTATTGCATGCCATCAGGGCCTTGCGCCACTTCAATGACAAGGCTGCCCGTCGTCGCGCTTTGCACATCAACATCGTAGAGGTACGTCGGATCGTAAAGAACGAGTGGCGGCGTAGACAAGAACACCGGTGGCAAAGTGGCCACGTTGGGTCCAGCAACCCAGTCGACAGTCAGCATCTCGGTATCACCATCGACCGCTATCGTCATCGTGTCCTGGCCAACCAGATCTTGCGAATAGCAGAACTGACCGATACCAACGCTGTCAGCAAAACCGATCGTGCCGTACGCTGACAAACCTGTGCTACTGGCCTGATAGCGTGCGCGCGGCACGCGGTCACCTGCGGCATTGGTCACGCTGAATTCGAAACAGGCCTGATCGCCAGCATCGACTGTCGTAGACGCGCTCAGCATCGTTAGCGTCAGGCCAGTCTCGGTGCTCGGGAAGGCGAGCCCGGTGGAGTAGCCGTAGCTCTCGTAGACCCCAAACCCATAGGAGGTCAAACCGAACGCGCCGTTCGCCGCGAGCCGGTAGTCACCCGGCACGAGCTCGACGAATCCGGCGATGAAGTCCGTCTGTCCGACCGGAACAAACTCACTGGTATCAACTGGCAAACCATCGAGCACGAGTGACGCTGCGTCCGTATCGCGAATCAGGATATTGATGAAGTGCCGCGTTACGTTTGCCTCAAGCTCACCAGGGTTGGCTTCGGACGGATAAATCGTTGTGTTCGGAACAGTGACGAGATAGTCATCCAGGAATGCGCCAGTCGGCACAGCCTGCAACATGAAAGGGTCTCCCCAATTTTCGTCAAGGCCCGGAGGGCGATTGCCGTCATCGGTGGACTCGCTTGTAGAGAATTGCAGTGCCAACACAGGTTTGTCTGCACGAACATGTACCGGACCAACTACTGTCCGCTCCAGGATCTCACCATCGGCGAGAGTGGCGAGCAACAGGCCGTTCAACCAGACGTTGGTATCATCCTCTGTCGCAACAACACGATAGCGAGAACCGTTCGCGCGTGTCGCCAATGGGGCCACAACGTACTCGGACGAGAGTGATGTGTCGGGCAGCAGTTGCTCTACAATCAAATCGCATGCGGTGTCGCTGCCCGGGATGCAACTAAAATTTGCACCGGCGAGTACAGCAATCGGCTGATCGGACTGAAGCTGTATGCTGTCGTGCGATACAGCACTCGTCTGCAAGAGGATACCCGCCTCATCAAAGACCATCGTATAAGGAAGGCCGAGCTGCTGGTCCTCTCTCGTGGCCAGACCCGTTTCCGGTGTTACGGCTACTGTTGTTGTTCCAGGCGAGGATGAAATAATGCCGACTTGCGACAAAGCACGTCCGCGAGTGCTGGAATAACTTGCGGTCTGATAGTTCGTACCCCATGTCGGCGTCGGAAGTGCAATCCAACCGTCGCTTGAAGATCTGAGCCAGTTAAAACCGATTACTGTAACCGGTCGATCCGACGTCACATGCAATGCGTCAGCTACCGTCGAGCGTGCGACAGCATATCTGGGAACCTCTATAACCAGAGACTCGCCAGCCGGAACATCAAACGTCTGCGAAAATCCAACGCTAGGGTCACCTGATAGTGAATCGATTTCAGCCGTGCCAACTGCACCGTCGGGGGCAGTGATCAGGACTTGAAGGACGCGCTCTTCGGACAGTGGCGGCTGCCAATTCAAACGAGGCGTGTAATCGCCGTTTGGCATATAGGCCAGCCAAAAATCGGTACCCAGCGTACTGGCATTGGTCAACGAACCGGTGAGTAACAAGTTGAGCGGCGCATCAGTAACGCCCCCTGCTCCGTCGTCGGCGCGTAACGTGATTTGTTGAGTCGTGCCAACGTTGCCTGTCGCCAGCCACGTGAGCTCGAATCGATTGTTGCCAAGGTCAGTGACGGACGCTGACGCTGGACCATTGGCGATGGAAACCGTCACAACGTCGCCTTCAGGATCTGACACCTCGCCTTGCGAACGATACACCCGACCTTGCTCTGCACGCAGCAATGGCAGCTGCACGAACTGCGGTGCCATATTGGTGCTGCTGCTCATCACATCGATGTCTACCAGCGCAGTCGCCGAGGTCGTCGCGCCATCATTGGCTGTAAACGTGAAGGAGTCGGCGCCAGAAAAGCCTGCATTAGGCGTGTAGGTCAAGTCGGGAGCAGTGCCGGACAAGGCGCCGTTCGCTGGCGGCGTTGCGATGTTAAACGTGAGGGCATCGCCCTCAATGTCTGCACCAGTGAGCGTAATGCTGATGGACTGATCCTGCATCAAAGAGACGGACTGTCCGTCGACGACCGGCGCATCGTTAACCGCAGTCACCGCAATATCTACAGAAGCAGCGACGGACGTCGACGCACCGTCGCTTGCAACAAATGTGAAAACGTCGTTGCCGAAGAAGTTCGCATTTGGAGAATACGTAAGGCTTGAACCACTGCCCGACAGAGTGCCGTCCGTCGGCTGGCTCTGCACCGAATAGGTCAAGCTGTCGCCGTCTGCATCGCTACCAGTCAGCGTAATCGCAACCGTGGCATCTTCTGCAACGGACACGGATTGCGGATTCGCCTGTGGTACATCGTTGACCGAATTGACGGTGAGATCAATTACCGCACTCGCCGTCGCTGCACTGCCATCAACGATACTGAACTGGAATGAATCTGTGCCGAAGAATTCGGCATTCGGGGTGTATGTGAGATCCGGCGCCGTGCCAGTCAAAACACCATTCGCGGGTTGTGTATCGACGACAAAAGACAACGAGCCTGCCTCGACATCACTGCCCCATTAGCATCACGCCGATAGACGTATCTTCATCGGTTGTTAACGATTGCGGGAACGCAATAGGTATGTCGTTGACCGCGTCAACTGCAATGCTGACTGTTGCTGCAGTTGACGAGACTGTGCCGTCGTCGGCCGTGAACGAGAAGGAGTCCGAGCCGAAGTAGTTGGGGTTCGGGGTATAGACGAGCGTTGGGGCGAGGCCCGACAATGTTCCGTTGTTGGGAGTGGTTGCAACCGCGAAAGACAGTACATCACCGTCTGCGTCTGTTCCCGCAAGCGTAATTGAAACGGTACCGTCTTCCGCAACATTCGTGCTGAGCGCTGTGGCTACGGGAACATCGTTGACAGGGTTAACCGTAATCGTGACGGTCGCAACATTCGATGACAGCGATCCGTCAGTGACGGAGAAAGTGAAACTATCGGCGCCAGAGAAATCTTGATTCGGCGCGTAGGTAATATCGGGGAAACTGCCGCTCAGTGTTCCCGATGCGGGTTGTGACTCGATATTGAGCGTCAGCGTGTCGCCCTCTACATCCGCAGCGATCAACGAGACGACGACAGATTGATCTTCATCTGTGACGACCGTCTCATCAGATGCGGTTGGCGCATCGTTGACACTTTGAACGGTGATCGTGACCTGGACAGGATCAGCAAACAGTCCCTCATCATCGGCGACGTGATACTCGAACTGATCAGTACCTGAGAAGTTCGCATCGGGCGTGTAGTCGGCGACTGCCGCAACTTCATCGAACGTCAGCGATCCATTAGTCGGTGCGAGAGTGATGACCAGTGATCCGACATCGATGGCGGATTCTGCGTCTACATCGTTTGCAAGGATATCGAGGACAGCAGAAGTGTCTTCGGCGGTGGTGAATGAGTCTGCGCCGAGCACTGGAGGATTATTCGGTACCGATACTTCGACGCGAATCGTCGCGACGTTGGATACGGCGCCGTCGTCGTCATTCACGGTGTAATCGAAAAACTCACTACCGACGAATCCAACTGCCGGTGTGTAATTGACCATACCAGCGGACACGGTTGCTGTTCCGTTCACAGGGGCTGCAGTCACAACGATGCTGGTCGCATCCAGACTGCCGTCAGAATCACTGTCATTGGCCAGTACGTCGATTGCAACGAGTTGCTCGACGTATGTGTCCGCGAGATCATCCACAGCGACCGGTGGAAAATTTTGCAAGAGTGGGCAGGTCGCAAACATGTCGTGCTTAGAGCCCGTCAATGCAATCTTGTCAGCGAAAATCCCACAGTTAAAATCGTGCAACGACCCTTTGACTTCAATGGTTCCCGACTCGGCGATCATGCGCCCTTCAAGATGGCTATAGGATCCATTCAACACGATCGCGTCGGTTTGATCTGAATCAGTGATCATCAGGGTCGCGTCGACGTACGCGGAAATATTCGTATCGTTCTTCAGGCTGATGTCGATCGATTCGGATGATGCGAATGTGACCGAACCGGAGACGTTGTCGAGACGAATGTAGAATCCGCAGTCGGCGTAGTAGATGCCTGGCGTCAGGGTGACGTCGTCATACTGAAAGACAACTTTATTGCTAGTGGTCGTGCATTGACTGGTCAAGTCGAAGTAGTTTGCACCAGCGGCGATCGCAGCCGCACTGCCAGGGGCGTAATCAGCGACATCAAGATTCAAGGGCCAAGCTCGAATCGTTGTTTGCTGTGCCGCGGGATCAAAATCGTTCTTTGAGTTGCCGCTGGTGTAAGGGTTAGTCAGCGTGCCAACGTATGTCGTGGCGCCAATGATGCCATTACGGAAACCGGTGAATTCAATATCGCCGTTAGAATGCACATCGCCTTCGATGTCGTTGCGACGCCCCGGCCATGTTAGTGCGTCTGTCTGATCTGATTGCGCCCACAAAGCCTGGGCAATGGATCGTTCTGGAGTGGCGACTGCCGCGACCAAAATGGCAACGAACGCGAGTGATCGAACAGAAAAAAAGCAGCGCACAATTCATCCTTGATTTGAGTTTTTATATGGTTTTAAGCCTCGCAACGAAATGTTTCAAAATTATTACAAATCTCTGTAAAAGTTGAACCACATATAGTTCGCAATCACACCGAGTGTGCGAATAACCTATGTATTACGGTAAATAGGAGCGTCTGCTGATTTGACTGGGTTCCAAACTGGCAGGAACGTGTGAGGCAATACATCCAATTATTGATTAAAGAAGACGGCGAATAAATTCGCCGCTCCTTCGGATTTCCACCGCGAACTAAAGTTACGCGGCTACTATCCTCAT
>JBCBZK010000047.1:0-23794 GCA_039815365.1 Pseudomonadota bacterium
GCATCGCCGGCTTTTGGCATCCCACGCGAGATTAACCCGCAGTAGGCGGAATAGCCGGTCATGCCCAGTGCCGACAATCCGTAGAGTGCCGGGACACCACGACGTGTCATCTTGACGATCTTCTCCTGGGGCGTCACGTCGGAAATCTTGTGCGTCTGCCAACCCATCTGGCCGTGCACGATGTCACCCTGCGCGAACTCCGAGTGGTTTGACTCGACGACTTCGGCGACGCCGCGGCCGTGGATGACATCGCCGATATCGAGTTGCGATTCGGTAGAGAATCCGCCGCCGTTGTCCATCATATACATGCGCATCACTGGAGCCAGATTGAGGTAATGCGTTTTGAACAGCACCTGACCAGTGCCGAGCCGCGGCAGCGGTTGCTCGCGATAGGCAAAGTGCTTTTCGTTCAGAGTATCGGTGGGTCGACGGGCGACGGTCCATTGTCTGCTCACGTAGGTCGTCATCGAGATAGCCTCAACTGTTATCGGTGTGTCACGGTTTACGACACGACAACGTACCATATCCGCCGAGGCTGCCGACGCCGCTTTCAGTAGTGTTGCGATAGTTGAAGGCTGGCATCTTGACGGTGACAAATCGAATGACGGTCAGTCGCTGTCCGCGGCGTATCCTGAATGCACGTCGCATGCCCTGACACGTTTTACTGTTGAAACAGCTCCAGCATGAAACCGTCAGGGTCACGCAGCATCATCGTGTGCGCAGTGGGCAGCAGAGGGCTGCTGCGTTGTGCCGGTGGCGACACTATGGTGCACCCGTACTGCTGCGCGCGTCGATGCACTTCATCGATATCACGTGTGCTAAAGCTCCACATCGAGACGCCCTCGCTTGGTGGGCCGAGCGTGTTCGCTGGGCTGGGCTTGCGGTCTTGTTCGTGGTCAAGCAGTACAAGATATCCGGTTCGCGAGCCGACGGCAAAGAGCTGTACAAACCGCTCTGATACGCCTTCAGGCATTAACAGGCCCGAGTTGTCGCCCACTATCATCGTCATATCGCGTCGTGTTTCGTAACCGAAAACATGCTCAAAAAAATCAATCAAACGATCAGTTCGAGCGACGCAGCGCGCTGAGTATGCCGCAGCGCCAATGCCGGATGTCTCATCAAGCGGCCCTACAGGTACGAACACATCGGGGCGTTGCACACCCAATAAGAAACAGTGCTCAGGCGTTGTAAAGTGAATTTCTCCGGATACGTAAGTCTCGCCGGTCGGACTCTGAAACTCGAGTTGTTTCAGGCCGATCGTTGATGGATGCCCTTGCGCTGCCATCGCTTTTTCGCGATCCGTAAACTTCGACATCGGGAAGCCAATGGAAAGGCCGCCGACGACGAGCCCATCGATAGATGGGCGCACCAAATCACCGGGCTCGTCCTTGCACAGTGCACGGATCTGGACATTTGCCAGTGCGCCGCTGCGGTTGTAACTGCGCGCTCGCCATGACTCAGTAGGCGACATCCCAAGGTAGTCGTTTATCGTTGGGTCCGATTGAACCTCGCTGTCGCCTGCCTCAAGCTCAAATCCTTGCGTGAATATGTCGTGGATAGCCTGGCCTTTCGATGTGACGTAGGTCACCGTGTGAAGTGAACCCACTAACGCATCAGCAGCATCGCTTTGCGGTAAGAAAATATCGGACATGTTGTGTGCCTTCACCGAGCCTGTCGGTCGTTGTGAGTGTGTTCGCGAGCGTCGGCTAGTGAGTGTTGGCGGGCGCGTCGACTAGCAGCACTTGCACATCCGCGCAGCCGTCACGCAGTTTTTTCACTTCTGCATACTCAGCAGAATCCCAGAATGCACGCGCCGCTTCGATTGTCGGCCACTCAGATACGGCGACAGAACTGTAGCCCTCCAGCGTGCCTTCCAACAGCGTTGCTCCTGGTGCGACGAATAGGTAGCTGCCACCGAATTGCGCGACGAGGGCGGCCGCGGCTTTGCCATAGCCGGCGACGAACGCGTCCCGATCAGTAATTTTCGCCGCTATCATCATATATGCGGACATATCGTGCTCCTTTGGTTTGTTAATGTGCCGACAGGAAGCCGCGGACGTACGCCGCGACTTCATCAGGTTTTGTCTCCAGGAAACCCTGGCCCCACTGCGGTCGATCGCACAAGTGTCCGTTTTGTAGAAACGCCATTGAGCGTGGCGTCATTGCATACAGATCATCGCCCGGGTTCATCAAGCAAACGGGGTGTGTCAGGGTGCTTAGGGTATTGGCAAATTCGGCGTTGTAATCAAACACGGCGCGAGACCCCCAGTCGTATTGCTCGCCGCCGCGCAAGATCTCGGACAATGTTGTTGCCAGCATTTCAAGCGTGACACCATTTCCTCGATTGCGTAGCAGCATGTTCCAAATAGATTGAAAACGCGTCCCCGAAACGTCAAGCGGGATTGATGCGAGACTGGTGCGAATGTGGCTCACTTCTTCTTCGGTAAGAACAGCCGCCGACGACAGGGCGATACGGTTGATCGCTTCAGGGCGTTGCCGTGCAAACTCTGCCGCGAGTTTTGCGCCAGCGTGAATCCCGAACAGATCGATCGTGCGGTCGTGCGCGTGCAGCTCGAGTGCATCCACAACGTCCCAAATACTTGCGGCATAGTCGCTTGCGGCAATAGGGGAGGTTGGTTTGTCTGATTCCCCGTAGCCGGGGAAGTCCGGCGCAATGACCATGCGGTCCGTTGCCATCTCTGCGATGAAAGCACTTAAGCTTCGGCTGGATTGCGGGAACATGTGCAGGCAGACCAATGGCCGGTCTTGCGTCTTCTGAGCCTGGCTTACCCGCACATGCATTTGCCCGTAACGTCCGTTGACGAATTGCCGCTGGATGGTCTGCATCGTTATCGTTCGATCACGAAGTTACGCATGGTCATTCACATTTGTTTATAAGTTGTAAGCATATGTGAATAATGCTGGCATAGAGTTGACTCGGCTGCAACCGCAGACGCATAAGTTACCGGGGCGAGTTCTGGTCAGGCGCTCTTACGTGCTTTGCGAAGTGGCGCAACGGTTTCGATACCAAACTCTTTGCAAAGTTTGCGTAGTAGTTCCCGATGCTGCTCCTGCCGTTCGTTGATCCGATTGCTCGGACCCACTACGCCTACAACAACTGTTTCATGACCGCCATTGGTGCGCACAGGCAGACACACCGCGCCGATACCTTGTACGTAGAGGTCAGAGCGACTTACCGAGCCGCGGTCTCGGATTTCAGTGAGTACGCTGTTGATGATGTCGTGGTCCGGTGCGCGTTGGTCTGGAAGCGTACTGGCCGCCTCGAGCCGTTCAATGAACCCTGGCAGATCCGCGTCCGGCAAGCCGCTGAGCAGCGCGATGCCCGTCAATGAGCGGCACACGTCCATGAGTGTGCCGACTTTGACGCTAACGCCAATGGCATGTTTGCTCTCGAGACCGTAAATGATTTTCGCGCGGTTGCCGACTCGTCTACTCAGGTTGACCGTTTCTTTGGTAGCGCTATTCACAGCGGCAATAAACTCTAGCAAACGCGGCTCACGGTCGAGGAATTCATTCACCCACTCAAGCAGCGTTGAAAGACGCCGCGCTGGGGTGTAGGACCAATTCGGTGGGTCGTAGTCGGCATAACCCAGCTCCTGCATGCTTTTCAGTAATGCATGTGCGCTTGTCAACGGGTAGCCCAAATGCCTCGCCACTTCGTTCGCTGTTAGTGGGCGGCGCTCGATATCAAAATACTCAAGAATTTCGAAAACGCGGCGGACGGATTTGATCGCTTTGTCGCTCATTCGCTTATTGTGCCTTGCTTACGTGACGCTGCGCCAGAACGTTATTGATCATCCATCTTGCCACAGCGGTAGCTGTTTTATTATAAATATATATGTATGATTTATTCACAATACGGCATCAAAACGTAAGCTATCTGAAATAGTGATAGCGGATCAAGGAAACGTAAATGATTACGCTAGTGAGGTTCTGTGCAGTGATGGGGCTGATTATCTCGGCCGCACCTTACGCCGAGGAAAGTCTTAACGGGAACGCCGTTACGCATTGTGAGGGGTGCCCTGAAATGGTGGCGTTGCCAGCTGGCTCGGCAATGCTCGGGGTTGAGCCGTTCGAAGCAAACAAAAAACGCGGCGATATGCCGCTGCGCAACGTCACGATCTCCTACCGATTCGCCGTCGCTCGCACTGAAATAACGCGTGCCCAGTTTCGGCTGTTTGTTGAGGATAGTGGTTATGAGCTTGCGCGTAACGGCTGCAATACCTGGTCGAATAACCGGATTCTAGGCTATGTGCGCGAGCATACCTGGGATCGACCAGGTTATCCGCAAAACGAGCAACACCCGGTGGTCTGCGTCAGTCACGTTGACGCAACGGCCTACGCTGCGTGGTTGACGAAGCGGACAGGCCAACCCTACCGGTTACTGTCGTCGACCGAATTCGAATATGCCACTCGAGCTGGTACGCGTGGGCCTTGGTTCTGGGGTAGCGCTAATGCAGACGCTTGCGAGTACGCAAATGTTGCGGACGCGGTGTTTCGTGTGAATTTTGGATTGTCGCCGGTATTCAACTGCGATGACGGATACGAATACACCGCTCCGGTTGGCAGTTTTAAGGCGAACGCTTGGGGTTTGCACGATATGCTGGGTAACGCTTGGGAATGGACAGACGATTGCTTTCATCCAGACCCGGCAAATGTGCCTGTAGACGGTAGCGCCTGGCTAGCGGAAGACGGTGGCGAGTGCCAGCGGCGAACACCACGCGGCGGTAGTTGGGTTTCCGGGACGGATTGGGTCCGCGCCGCCGCGCAGTCTATTGATCGTGAGGCCTACCACAGCCAGCTACTCGGCTTTCGCGTTGGCTTGACGTTACCAGAAAAGAATCGATAAAACGCGAGCTTAGCGCTCTTAATCGCGATTTCTAACTCGCGGCTACATGATACATATATGTGAATTTGCGATAGATAAATGTGAATGATATAAAGACATATCAATACCCAGCTCCGTCGGGTGAGCTGTCAATTGTAGAGCCGACTTTTTTGAATTCCTGGGGGAAACCGATGAGCAAAATGAACCGCAGCCTGGCTGGGCTAGTGAGCGCGGGATTATTAACCACGATAGGCAGCATGCCGGCGAAAGTGCAGGCACAGACAGCCGAAGCGGACGACGCCATTGATGTCATCACGGTGACTTCGCGGAAGCGCGAAGAATTGATCACCGATGTACCGATTGCCATCTCGGCATTCGATGCCGAGAAAATCGAATCGCTAGGCTTACAGAATATTTCTGATCTGCAGGCCGTCACTCCCGGGTTTCAGTACGAACGCTTTGCCGGCATACCTGGCCGGTTCGATAACAGTCCGCGATTCCGTGGTATCTCGGTCAACTCGTTGGCGCCGAGCCGTCAAACTGCATCTGTGTTCGTTGACGGGATTTTCGTCTCGAACGGTATTCAGGGAATTGGTCTCGAAGATATCGAGCGCATCGAGGTTATCAAAGGCCCTCAGTCTGCCTATTTCGGTCGATTGACGTTCGGCGGTGCGGTGAATTACGTCACGCGGTCGCCCGGCGATGAAATGCGCATCAATGTGACCGGCATGGCAGCCACACGTGACGATTACAGCCTGCAGGCAAGCATCGAAGGGCCAATCATTGGTGACGTGTTGTCCGGCCGACTAAGCGCATCGTATGCAGATGACGGAGGGCATTTCGACACCGCGTTGACCGGTGACGAAGTGGGTCAGGAACGTACGACGTCGATCGGCGGTACGTTGTTCTTCACGCCGACCGAAGGCTTGGAAATCAAGGTCCGCGGGTACTATTACGAGAACGACGATGGCGCACCCGCATACGCATTTCTAGGCTTGGACGATCACAACTGCGGACCGTTCGGTGGTCCTGACGACGATACCACTGTGTGTGGTGACGCCAATATCGTTGCGCCGGATCTAAATGTTCAAATCGGACAGGGTTTGCGCGACCGCGTGAGCGGTTTGCCGACGGTTGCTGGCAGCAACCTGACTGAGATCGGTTTGAAGCGCGAGTCTTTGCGATTAAGCACGCAGTTTTCATGGGACATTCCGGATACCAATCTGACGGTAAGCGGGTTGTTTGGTGTTAACGAGGAAGATGTTCGATTACTTCGTGATGCTGATGATTCTTCCGACGAATCCTATTTTTCGTACGCGGGTCGAAACTTTGAGGACTCAAGCTATGAGTTAAGACTTGCTGGCTTAAACTTCAACGATCGTCTGTCTTGGTCAATTGGTGTTAACCAATTCGATCAAGAGTTCACCAACAATGGTGGCTTCCTCTTTGCGCCGTTCGGCAACCTGCCATTTGGTTCGGGCGCTCCAGTGACAGAAGAGGTAAGTACGTTCGGTATATTCGGTAGCGCTTCTTACGATGTCTCCGAAAGTGTTCGGTTGACCGTTGAGGCGCGTCAGCAAACTGACGAGATTACCGACGAAAGCGACAGCGGAGAGTTCGACAACTTGCTGCCGCGTGTCATCGCAGAGTGGACGCCAACAGACGATGCTCTGCTTTACGCCAGTTACTCCGAAGGTAACTTGCCCGGTGGTTTCAACCCGGAAGTGGCGGCGCTTAATGCAACTGAATTGGCTGAGTTGCGTACTTTCCAAAGCAGCGCAAGTGGGGCCTTCGAAGAGGAAAAACTGGAGAACTTCGAGTTGGGCTGGAAGCAAACTTGGGCGGACGGTCGTGGCGTTACGACACTAGCCGTGTTCCATATGAATCGCACCAACCAGACGTTCCGTCGTGCTGATGTCATCGCTGATTTGGATGATCCGTCCGGACAGCAGCAAATTGACTATTTCATCAACGCCGGCGAGTCCAAGATCGACGGTTTGGAATTTGAAGGTGAATATCAATTTACGGAGATGTTCCGGTTAGAAGGCACGCTTGCCTGGATCCGTTCTGAATACGACGTCTTTAACTCCGGTGTTCACAACGAATTGTTTGGCACCGAAGATGCGGGCGGCAAAACCGCTGAGCGTTTTCCCGAATGGGCCTCATCGTTGTCTGGAGTGTTTGCGGGTAACCTCAATGCTGAATTCGACTGGTTTGGACGCGCAGACCTTTTCTACACAGGTGAGCGATTCGCGGATGAAGGGAATCTCGTTCAGGCGGCCGGCGGCGCTCAAGTCAACTTGCGTGCCGGCTTGCAGTCGGACAAATACCGAGTGGAGTTATTCGTATTGAACGCGACGGACGATGACACACCAACAGCCATCAATCGCTTCCGCGACTTATCGTTCGCAACAGGTAACAGCAACTTCGGTAATCTGAATTTCTCGACGTTCGGCTATCAGGTTGGTTTGCGCGATCGTCGTCAGGTAGGCCTGCGCGCTAGTGTGAACTTTCGATAGCTGACAGCATGGAAATGGCGGGCGACAAGGAGTGGTTCTTGTTGGATGCAGACATCCCCTCGCTCTGCGCCGAAAGTCCAGTCCCGCTGTATTATCAAATCTACCAGCAATTGCGCCGGCGAATCATTGCCGGCGCAATTCCTTCCGGTAGCGTGATCCCGGGCGAGGAGCGGCTCGCCAATCAATACGGTGTCTCGCGAGTGACGACGAACAACGCTTTAAGGCAGCTTGTTCTCGAAGGGTTGCTGCAGCGCGAGCGCGGGGTCGGCAATATTGTTGTTTATGAGGCGGCTAAACCAACCCGGATGCATCTGACGGATGGCATCGTCGAATCAGTCACTACATTGCCGGGGACCGCGCGCGTGCTCGGCGCCGGCACTCAGACGCCGCCAATGGTCGTGGCGACAGCGATGGGCCTCTCACCGGGGCATGAAGTGTTCTTTATTGCCAGCGTGCACAGCAATCACGATGCAGAATTTGCGTACAGTGAAAGTTGGTTGCGAATGGCGGGAGATGTGTTTAGCGAAGGCGCGTTTGAAGCCAACGGTCTCGCCGCCTTGTTTGAGTCAGCCGGAATTGTGCTCACTCATACGCAACAATCGATTGCGGCAGCGATGGCCTCAGAGCTTGCAGTTAAGCACTTGCATCTCTCCGTGAGTGATCCCGTATTGCTGCTCACGCTACGTTCGCAAAATGCGCGGGGCGAGACCGTTGAGTTCACGCGGCATCAATGCCACCCGGCGCGATTCTCTCTAACAAACTAACGGATTAGGAAATTCACTCTGCCGTTTCAGCGCGCAGGTATGCGATAACGGCAGCTCTATCTTCGGGCTTGCCAATACCGCCGAACGCCATGATCGTGCCCTCGAAATAATCACTAGGCTTGGTGAGAAAGCTATCAAGCTTCTCTGGTGTCCATTGATCCGTTGCTTCGGTGAGTGCCGCAGAATAGTTGAAGCCGTCCTTGTCGCCAATCGTAGCCCCGATGAGCCCAGCAAGGTTTGGTCCGACCTTGTGGCCTTGATTGGCTTTTAGGGCATGACATGCACGGCATTGCAAGAAAACAAGCTTGCCGCGTTTGATTGCCGCAGGATCGAGCCCGGTTATCGCTGGCGCGTCGTTCTGTGCCTTTGGGGTATCCGCCGCGTGGCCGTTGTGTGCGCATGCGCTGATGGCAATGAGTGCCACTGCACTAAGGGCAGGAATCGCAAAGCTCGCCATCGGCGATAGCGAGTTGTCTCGTTTAAAGAATTTCATCGTAGGACTCCTGGAACTGATAACCATCAAGGTTACAAAAGGCGACTAACTCGGGCACGCTCACGCCAATCGTACGGGAACGCACATCGTGGACAGAAAATGCCACGGAGCGGCGTTCACCGGCGCGACGCACTGAGAAATACATGAAGTCGGGGCGCTCACTGTAGTAAGGGTATTCCTTATCGCGCAGTAGTAACGTAAAGCGCTGTCCGTCTGCGTCGCGTACCGCTTCTACGGTGCCGCCCTGGCTATGATTCGACAGGCCGTCAACACGTTGGGATGTACCATCTTCGTTGCGGAATATGATGCCGCACGTGAAGCGTTTGCTGCGGCGCATTTTGTGCGCTTCGCTATTCGGGTGACCAACGTACTGACTGTCATCCGATGTTAGATATGTTTCATCAACACGCCAGTATTTGTCGGAAGATAAGGTCAGGTTGTGTACCGAGTAGCGACGTTTCTCGCCTTCACCAAAGACACATGCTTTGGGTTTCATCATTCCAACAAACTGATCAGCGACGCGGTGCCAGAATACATCGCAGCCTTCCGCAAAGAACGTATCGTCCGCCGTTAATTGCGCAATTTTGGATACATCGTCGTGCGCACCGCGCATTGCTTTAGCGTCGCGAAAAAAACCTTGCCGCATGCGGATGGCGTGTTCATCCGGGTCGGAGGTGAAAATGACGAGACGTTGTCGCCCGATGTTCGTCGCGTCGTTGTCGGTGTACTCCTCCACGTAGAACACGTGCTCGCCGAATTGCGGTGCGTCGATTCTTCGATGGATGACATGCAAGCGTTCATGTTTTAGCGCCTCGGGTGTGGCTGAGCGTGGATCTTGTTCGAACCAGATTTGCTCCTCGTTATCGAACTCGCCGTCAAACCAGTTCGTTAACATCAATAGGTCGCGTGACCGCGGATCAGCGGCATCATCGCCATAGCTGTTGGCAGGGACTAAAAGCAGTGTCGTGATAGCAGCGATTCCAGTTATAAAACGCATGAGTATCTTCCCGATGTGCGCGCGTCACGCCACTAGGCGTTGAGCAGAGCGTCGAGTGCGGCGCGCTCGCCGGATTCGAAGGCGCCTTCCATGCCGCGCTCCATGATGGCGGTATGCTCGCCGCAAAAGTGGATGTTGCCGTGCGCTTCACGCATGTACGGCGCGAACTCACTGATCTGGCCAGGGCGCCAAAACACCCAGTCGCCAGCGCCGTGAATATCGCGGTGACAGGATTGCACGAGAATCGGTTCCAGTGCGCCAACCATTGAAGGACGGATGCGCTCAAGCTCGCGCATCGTGAACTCTGCGACTTGACGATCACTCATAAGATCGTACTTATAAGCTTCATTGCCGTTGATAAAGGCAATGGCTGATGACGCTGTGCCACCTTCGCCACGGTTCAGGATCGCGAACCGTTCAAACGATTCGTCACTCCAGATGCTCGGCGGCAGTCCGTCCTCTTCCCAGAAGCGCCGCTTGATCATGAAGTGCACCTGGATAGAGATACCGTAGTCAACCTCATCAACGGCACGCTCCATGCGTTGCGACAAACGTGGTGCAAACTTGATGTGACGCAGCACCGAATGCGGTATGGAGCAAACGACTTGCCGTGCGCTGTAGCGACTGCCATCGTGGCACAGTACCTCGACACCGTCTCCATGGTCATCGAACGCATAGACTGTCTTGTTCAACAACACATCGCCCTTGAGGCTGTTCGCCATAGCGGCAGGCATCAAGGAGTTACCGCCCTTGACCTGCATCCAAGGCAGCACATCTGGTTTAGATTTGGCCATATTGTTGTTGAACTCGCCAACGGCGTAACGCCGTAGCTCATGCAGCGCTGACGTGTTGTTGATGTGATCGGTATGGATGGTAATGTTCATCATCCGGATCGTCTCGTCGTTAAAGCCAAGCACTTCTCTCAAGTATTGCGCTTGAGGGATGTCGTATTTCGCGAATTCGGGCTTGAGCCAATCATCAAGCGGACGTCCGCTGAGCGGATTGTTCTTGTGTGACAGTACCCACAACATCCGATCCGGAAGGATTTCCCGGTCGTCGCCTTGCATCGGGTTGAGCCTGTGGTCTGCCCAGTCTTGCGCGAGAAAGTTCTCGCCGCGCACCCGATAGAATTTCTCAGCGCTGGTACCGATCTGCTCAGGTCCGACAAGTTCCAGTTTGAGGTCGCGAGCGGTATCTATCATGCGTGCGTAGTTTGCACCGATCACCTCACCGGCGGCTTCTGGTTTGCCCGGGATATCCATCAGCGTGTAAACGCGACCGCCGATCCTGTTGCGACCTTCCAGCACTTTCACCTTCATGCCTTGCTCTTCCAGCAGGCGCGCAGCGTGCAGTCCTGATAACCCCGCGCCGATCACGATGACGTCGTATTCGTTTTTGGCGTGCAGGACGCCGGGCGCCGCACTAGCGACCAGGGCGGCGCTGCCGCGCGCAAGCAGCTGTCGGCGGGTCAGGTGAGAAGGTGAAGTAGGGCGGATTTTCATGTGACTACACCATTGCAAGGGATTTTCATATGTGAAGGAATTATGCGTATACATAAAAGATACACGCATTATTGCGAAGCCTCAATATTGGTATCAAAGATGTCGATAGATCAATCTGTTGTCGAAGCTGAGTCGCTATTGGCGCTCACGGCGTCTGACTATCATCGATTTGGCCGGTCGGTCAGCGCCCGTGTTGATAGGGTTAGGCAACACCTATTGCGCGCGCTACTGACCGCAGTCCCAGACCCGTCGCAATAACGAACACGCTGCCGCCCAGCGCATTGGCCCAGAATGTATTGGCGTGTTCGCGCATGATGTTTTTCTGATTCATCGCATACAGCAGGAACGCGGCGATGATCGGCAACAATAGACCGTTGGCGAACTGCGCCGCTAATATGATCTGAACGGGTCGGATGCCGCTGAGCGCAAAGCCCGCGCCAATCAGCAGCACACTCATGCTAATCATGCGGAACCAAGCGTCGTTCGCGCCGGCGTTCGGTCGGAGCATTTCACTGACGGCGTAGGCCGTCGCCAATGGCGCAGTAATTGCGCTGGACACACCGGCGGCCAGAAGGCCGACGCCAAGCAAATAGCGTGACCACGTCCCGAACAACGGCTCAAACTGTGCTGCCATATCGGCAGCACTGTTCGCGGTGAGCCCGTTGGCGAACAAACCAGCTGCCGCCGTGGAAACAATAAAGATCGCCACGACGCCTCCAAGACCGATCGAAATGATCGTATCGTTGCGCGCGGCGACAAGATCTTTCGCACCGTGCCATCGCTGTTTTGCCGCGGCGGCGTGCAGAAACAGGTTGTAAGGCACAACCGTCGTGCCAATCAACGCGACAACAGTAATCAGGCTGCCATCCGGCAGCGTAGGGATGAGTAACCCGCTGAACAGGGCCTGCCAGGCGGGCGTGCTAGCAACGAAAGTGCCGATGAAAGCGAGCGCCATGAGCACCACTAACGCAATCAGCAAACGTTCGATATGCCGATGATTGCCGCGCATGAGCATCAGCGCGGCAGCTACGACAGTCGCGCCTACGCTGCTGCGAAACACCGTTTGCGTTTCGCCAAAAAGCGCCTCGGCGCCAAGTGCTGCACCGGACAGGTTCCCAGCTTCGTAGGCCGCATTTCCAGCGTAGAGAGCCACCAGAACGAGCGCGGTCAGCGGCCACCGCCACAGCGATGCTCGAAAGCTGTATTGCAGTGCTTCGCCCAGTCCGCGTCCGGTCATCGTGCCAAGACGACTTGCCATCTCTTGAAACACGATGGTTGCGAACGTCGCAAATACCAAAGCCCACAGCAATGCATAGCCAAATCCAGCGCCGGCTAACGTACAAACGGTCACGGTGCCAGGGCCAATGAAGGCGGCGGTGACCAGAGCGCCGGGCCCTAACGATTGAAAAGTTCGAAAAATGCGCATAACAAACAGTGGTGTGACGTTTCGTTCCTCGCTAGTGTGTTGTAAAACGCCAGGGATTGCAGTCAATTTGCATCGTAGGCGACGTAACACGCAAATGCGTGCGAGTCTGCCATCAGTCAAAGAGTCATTCGCGCGCACCCACGCGCCAGCAAACGAGGTCTTATGAGCGAACTTCCCTCAGTTGTGTCAACGCAATGGTTGCATGCCCATCTGGATGAGCCGCAAATGCGCGTCGTCGACGCTTCCTGGTACTTGCCGGGTGAGCAACGCGATCCGGCGCATGAGTATTTGCAGCAGCATATCCCCGGTGCCGTGTTTTTTGATATCGACGCGATATGCGACACGACTTCTGTTTTGCCACACATGGCGCCAACCGCGCATCAGTTCGCTCGTGATGTCGGTGCGCTTGGGATAGGCGATGGCGATACCGTGGTTGTGTACGACACAGCCGGGCTGTTTTCAGCGGCGCGTGTGTGGTGGTTGTTTCGCTTGATGGGCATTGAGACGGTCGCTGTTCTCGACGGCGGCTTGCCGAAATGGTTGGCTGAGGCGCGCCCCGTTGAGACGGGTGAGACGTCGTTGGTGAGCCGTACGCTGCGGGTAACGCTTGATCGCTCACGTGTTCGAACGCTGGATGAGGTGCAGTGCGCTCTGCCGGACCCGAAAATCCAGATTGTCGATGCGCGCCCGCCGGCGCGTTTCTTGGCAGAGGCGCCTGAGCCGCGACCCGAGTTACCTTCCGGACATATGCCTGGCGCACGCTGCGTTTTCTTTAAGTCGGTACTCAATCCGGACGGCACGATGCTCGATGTGGATGCGCTACGCGCCGTATTCGCCGCCGCTGGCGTGGATGTGTCGCAACCCGTCATTACCAGCTGTGGCTCCGGTGTCACCGCAGCCGTGCTGAGCCTCGCATTGGATTGTATGGGACACCGGGATCATGCATTGTATGACGGTGCCTGGTCGGAGTGGGCAGCAACACTAGGTTGTGAGGTTGTGACCGGCGCTGGCTGACAGTGATCGGGGTCAAGAACCGGATGCAGGTAGCCCGCGGCGCTGCAGATCAACGCGCTTGTTGATCACTATAAGTCCTATTGTTATATTCTTAGGACTAAGAATTCCAATGATCCGCTGCATCGTTTCGTGACAGCGCCGCCAACTTTCAGGATTACCACTGCATCATGAGCGATTTGCCGCCACGAAAAGGCCCGTTGACTGATATTCGCCTGGTTGAAATGGGCCAACTCATTGCCGGGCCCTTTTGCGGCCAACTGATGGCCGACATGGGCGCCGACGTGATCAAAGTCGAACCGCCTGGCAAGGGCGACCCAATGCGGGTCTGGGGGCGCGGTGATTACCCGCTATGGTGGAGCGTTTGCGCGCGCAACAAGCGATGTGTGACGGCCAATCTTCGCGTTGAAGAAGGGCAGGAGTTAGTCAAGCGGCTGATTGCCAGCGCCGACATGGTGCTGGAGAATTTCCGGCCTGGCACGATGGAAAAGTGGGGTCTTGGCTATGAGGATCTCGTCAAGATCAACCCGAAGATCATTATGATCCGCGTGTCCGGCTACGGTCAGACCGGCCCGTATTCCAAGCGAGCCGGCTATGCAGCAATTGGCGAAGCCATGGGGGGTATGCGTTACCTGTGTGGTGAGCCTGATCGTCAACCCAGCCGCGCGGGTTTGTCGATTGGCGATACGCTGGCTGCAACGTTTGCGTGCAATGGCGCACTTGCGGCGCTGCACCATCGCAACGCGACAGGCGAAGGGCAGGTCGTCGATGCCTCTATTTATGAATCCGTCTTGAATGTCATGGAGGCGACGATTCCTGAATACGTCGTCAGCGACTATGTGCGCGAACGATCCGGCTCCACACTGCCGAACGTTGCCCCGTCGAACATTTACGACTGCAAGGACGGGATTTTCCTGATTGCGGCGAACCAAGACACGGTCTTTGCCCGTCTCGCTGAAAAAATGGGGCAGCCAGAGCTTGCGCAAGACCCACGCTTTGTCGGTCACACCGAGCGCGGTGCAAACTACCTGGTGCTGGACGAGATCATCAACGAATGGACACGACAACACAGCGTTGAAGACGTTGATCGAATGATGCAGGAGGCAGGCGTTCCGGCAGGCAAGATCTACCGTGCGCCGGAGATGCTGGATGATCCGCACTATCAGGCGCGCGATGCGATCGTCGCCACGCCGACCGAGGAATGGCCCGACTTGAAAATGCAAAACGTGTTTCCGAAGATGTCAAAGACGCAAGGGGAAATCCGTTGGCCGGGTAACACCACGATCGGTGCGCACAATCAGGAAGTGTACGGCGGAGAGTTAGGGCTCAGCGACGAAGAACTCGATCACATGCGTGCTGCACACATCATTTAGCGCACCACATACAGTTTTAAAGAAGAGGATTCACTATGGCGTTTCGTTTGGGTGTTGATGTCGGTGGTACGTTTACCGACCTGCTACTGGTCGATGAGGACTCAGGTGAGACGTTTATGGCAAAAGTGCCGTCAACGCCTGCTGATTCCTCGATTGGTGTTCTGAATGGTATCGAGCGGATTTGTTCCGAGTCGGGTATTGATCCGAAGTCAGTCGCACAAGTCATGCACGGTACAACCGTCGCAACCAACGCTGTGCTGACGGGCAAGGGCGCCAAGGTCGGATTAATCACGACCAAGGGCTATCGTCAAACGCTGCAAGTGGCTCGTTCGTTTTGCCCCGGCGGCCTCGGCGGCTGGGTCAGCTACATGAAAGCACCACTACTGGCGCCACTTGAGCTCACTATCGAAGCCGACGAGCGCATGGGCGCTGACGGCGACGTTGTTTCGCCACTGGATGCTGACGCGCTGCGTGACGATCTCAAGGCCCTGCACGCGACGGGCGAAGTGGAAGCGTTGACCGTGTGTCTGATTAACTCATACATCAATGGCGCGCACGAGCATGAGGTTAAAACGGTTGCCGAGGAGATCTTTGGTGACATACCAATCTCCGTCAGCAGTGAAGTGGTACCTGAGATGCAAGAGTACGAGCGCACCGAAACAACGGTCGTCAACTCGTTCGTGCGACCGCAGGTATCAACCTACGTCACGAACTTGAAATCATCACTCGAAGCGCAGATGGGCGACGACGTTAAGCTCGCGATTCTGCGCTCGGATGGCGGATTAGCTTCCGCGCGCGCATCGGGCGAGTCTCCGGTGAACCTGTTGATGTCAGGTCCGGCGGGCGGCGTCGCAGGAGCGATGTATTTTTGTCAGCTCGGTGGGTTTGACAACATCCTGACGTTTGACATGGGTGGCACGTCCACTGACGTCGCGTTGATTCAAAATGGCGAAGCGCGCATTCGTCGTGAAACGCGCGTCGGCGACGTAACGGTACGTGCACCCTCTATCGACGTCAGAACCATTGGCGCCGGTGGTGGCTCCATCGCATTTGTTCCCGAGTTAACCAAGGCGCTGCGTGTTGGACCGGACTCGGCAGGCGCTGATCCGGGACCCGCGGCATACATGAAAGGCGGCGAGCAACCCACGGTGTGCGACGCCAACGTCGTGTTGGGGTATCTGCCATCCGAGGTGAAGCTTGGCGGTGCGATGCAGATCAATCGGGACGCTGCAGAGAAAGCTGTGCAGACGGCGGCTGACGCTATGGGTATCGAGTTAATGGCTGCAGCCGAGGGTATCATCAAGATCGTTAACGAATCGATGCTCGGTGCGTTGCGCCTGGTGTCGGTCGAGCAAGGTTACGACCCTCGTGATTTTGCGTTGGTCGGATTTGGCGGCGCGGGGCCATTGCACGCAAACGCACTCGGTATATTGAGCGGCGCGTGGCCGGTGATCGTGCCTCCTGGTCCTGGCGTGTTGTGTGCTTATGGGGATGCAACCACGGAAGTGCGTGACGAAGCTTCGCAAACCTTCGTTGCTCGCATTGACGCGATTAATGCCGATGAGCTTGTCAGCGAACTTGAGACGCTGCGGGTGCGCGCCAGCGAATCATTCAAGGCAGACGGCATCGATGCGAGTGCGCAGGAAGTTGTGTATCAGGCTGACGTGCGTTACTCGGGACAAGCATTCCAGTTGTCGTTGAACATCACCGAGGACGGGCTGAAGAACGAAGGTCTTTCGGTGCTGACGAAAGAGTTCGATCGTCAGCATGAGCAGCTGTTCACATTCGCGCACGGTAAAGATCATGAGATCGTTATGATCCGCGCTGTCGTTAAAGCCAAGACAGGTCTCAATACTGCGTTGACGCACGGTGAGGCTGGCACGACGAACATTGCCGATGCCAAGATTCTCGACACTCGATTCTATTTTGCAGAGCAATGGCACGACGCGGTGATTTACGATCGCGGCAAGCTCGCCACCGGAGCTGCCGTTCCGGGACCTGCGATTGTTCAGGAGATGGATTCGACGACCCTGGTCTTACCCGGGCATGTCGCAACTGTCGACAAGGTCGGCAACCTTTTAATTAACCCGGTTTAAGGAGCGTTTGACATGGCAGCACGAATCGTTGAAACCAATTCGACACCGTTCAAGACCGTCGACGTCGACGCAGTAACGGTAGATATTATTGAGAACGCGCTTCGCAACGTCCGCGAAGAAATGGATGCGGTGTTGTTTCGCACCGCGATGAGTCCCGGCATCCGCGAGCAGGGCGATTGTTTCCCGATGGTCGCGAATAGAGACGGCAAGATGGTCGTTGGGCAGTTTGGCTCTTTTATTCATGGCTTCATGGACGCCTATGATGGCGACATTGAAGAGGGCGACATCATTCTGACGAATGATCCCTACATGTGTAATGCGGCCGTATCGCATTTGCCTGATTGGATCGTGTTAGTGCCCGGTTTCAAAGATGGCCGGCATATCTCGTGGTCTGCGATGTTCGGGCATATGTCTGACAACGGCGGCATGGTTCCGGGTTCGATTCCGGTGAAGGCTGAGAGTATCTATCAGGAAGGTATTCGCATTCCGCCAACCAAGTTGTACAAGAAAGGCGTGCTGCAAGAGGATATCCTTGAGCTGATCTTGCACAACGTGCGTACGTCTGAGTGGAACCGTTTTGATCTCAATGCGTTGGTCGCATCGTGTCGCACGGCGTCCAAACGTTGTGCCGAGATCGCAGAGCGATTTGGTGACGATATTTTCCAGACGACGATGCAAATCATGTTGGATCGCAATCTGGAAGCGATGCGCGCGATCATCAATATGATCGTTCCGGAAAAGCCGTCCTATTTCGAAGATTATATCTGCGACGACGGTGTTGGTAAGGGACCTTACAAAATCGCATGTAAATTATGGCGCGAAGGCGATAAGGCGATATTTGATTTCTCGGGCACAGACCCTCAAGCGCAGAGTTCGATTAACTTTTATATGAACGAAGAAATGTTCAAGATGTTCTTCGGCTCGTTCACGATTAACCTGTTTGATCCGCACATTTTGTTCAATGACGGTTTCTATGAGTTGGTCGATGTGCGCATTCCAAAAGGCAGCTTGCTGAAGCCGAACTTCCCCGCCGCGCTATCCGGGCGTACGCACGTGTTAGGGCGTATTTTCGACGTAATGGGTGGCGTGCTCGGTCAGGGCGCGCCGGACGCAATGAATGCGGCGGGTTTCTCTGACAGCCCGCACTTGTTCTACTCGGGCTACGACAAAAAAGGCGAGTGGTTCCAGCTGTTCCAGATTGGCTTTGGCGGCATCCCTGGCCGGCCGGTTGGCGATGGCCCGGATGGGCACTCGCTGTGGCCGGGTTTCACCAACGTGCCGAACGAGTTTATCGAAGCCTATTTCCCGCTGAGAATCGTCAAATACGAGCCCATTGCTGATTCGGGTGGTGCAGGAACGCATCGCGGTGGTAACGGGTTGTCGGTCGCCTACGAGTTTCTCGTTGATGGCAAGATCGCGATCCATGACGACCGCTGGCTTACTTACCCATGGGGTGTTTTGGGCGGCGATCCGGGTATGCGCTCGACGAAGCGTCTGGTCAGAGCAGATGGCAGCGAAGCATGGTTGCCTTCCAAGTGTGAAGACATCGTCGTTGCCGAGGGCGATGTCCTGTACTTCAATACCTGGGGCGGCGGCGGATGGGGTAATCCACTCGAACGTGACAGCGAACATGTCGCAGTCGATGTGCGCCGTGGTTTGGTGACCGTTGAGGGTGCCAAACGGTACGGTGTTGTGTTGGATCAGTCTGGTACCATTGACGACAGCGCCACTGCGGCTCTTCGTCAGAAAATGGCGGCGGCGCGAGAAGACACCGGCTTGTTCAGTCGCGGCGGCACTATCGATGAGATTAAAGCACGCTCGATGGAGGAGACCCATTTGCCAGCACCGGAAACTCCATGAGTGATTTGTTACAGCGGTTGAAGTCAGAGTGGAGTGTTGCGCAGAGCGGTGCTCTGGCGCGCGTGCCGCTGTATCACCAGCTGTATTCGGTACTCAAAGACTCGATCATGAGTGGCGCGATTCCGTACGATGAGCAGATGCCGACCGAGCAGCAGCTGGCAGCGACGTTCGACGTCTCGCGAATCACAGCGAAACGCGCGATGGATGAGCTCGCTGCAGAGAACCTGATTGCGCGATTCCGCGGTAAGGGTTCACATGTCACCTACCAGTACACGCCGCAACCCGTGCGCGCTCCGTTGGTCGGGATGCTTGAAAGCCTGGCGGAAATGGGTAAGCACAGTCAGGTGCGTGTGGTGTCCATCGAAAAAGTGGTGCCACCCGACGATATCCGAGAGCGGCTGGGCACCGGACCCGAGGATACCGTGCACAGGCTTGTGCGCGTGCGCAGTAACGAAGAGGGCGAGCCTTACGCGTACTACGTCAGTTGGACTGCTGGTATTTCGCGTGGCTGGACGCGTCGAAACCTCGAAAGCACTCCGCGATTGGATGTGCTGCGCGACAACGGCATTAAACTCACCAAAATTCGCCAAGTCCTGGGCGCGAAAAATGCGTCGATCAACGTGGCATCCGAACTCGGTGTTGAGCCAGGTGCTGCGCTGTTATCGATCTTGCGGCAGTCGCTCGACGACAACGGTGACGTCGTGGACGTGCTGGATTGCTTGTATAACCCGAAGCGGTATCAGTACGCGATGGTGATGAGCGTCGATTGACATGGATACGGCCTCCTTATTGCTCATCATGAGCGCCGCTGGTATCGCATGTGTGCACACCGCGATTGGCCCGGATCACTACATTCCCTTTATTGCGATGGGCAAGGCGCGCCAGTGGTCACTCGCCAAGACACTGCGTATCACTTTTTATTGTGGCCTTGGTCACGTCCTGAGTTCGATCGTGATTGGTGCCATTGGTATCTGGTTAGGAGCTGAACTGGCGTCGTTGGTTGCGATTGAGGGTTCGCGGGGCAATCTTGCCGGGTGGGCATTACTGGCATTCGGTTGCATGTACTTTGCGTGGGGTTTGCGCAAAGCCGGCCAGTCGAGGTCGCACTCTCACGTGCACTCACATGGCGATGTCGTCCACGAGCATCATCATGATCATAGTGCAGATCATGCACACGTCCATACCCAAGGCGCGCGCGGTGCGATCACACCGTGGGCTTTGTTTATTGTATTCGTGCTCGGGCCGTGCGAAGCCCTTATTCCGCTGTTCATGTATCCGGCGGCGACCCAGAACCCCGCGTTGGTGATCGCTGTGGCTCTTGTGTTCGGTGTTGTGACGCTGGCAACCATGCTCGCGATCGTCGCGGGCGTTGCGGCCGGGATTCACCGCGTATCACTGCCTGCCAAGCTCGGCGCCTATTCGCATGCGTTCGCCGGCGCGTCGGTGGCGTTGTGCGGCGCAGGGATCACTGCAATGAGCTTGTTAGCTTAGGGCTCGGATTTATCCTTGTCCGCGCTCTGCAAATCCCACGCATCGAGCCACGTGATACCGGCGAACTCAAAGCCAAGCTCGTCCATCAGGCGACGTTCGAAGTCCGGTGAATGGGCGACGCCGTAAAAGATCGCAAGCTCGGTATCGCCATCCTCAATCTGACGCACTAACACTTCTACGGCACGCGCATTGCGCGCACCAACCACTGACGACGTTGCATCATCACCGAGCAGACCTTGCATCGACTCGGTCTTGGTGAGTTCACGCGCGAACATCACTTTCGTCGCGTTGTCGCCCGTTAACATCATGTCGCGCAGTGTCGTAGATGAGCCTTGTGTCAGCGCTGCGCGTGCGCCCTCGCGAATGCTCGTCGACAACAGTCGCCATGCCATCACCACCGGTGTTTCGCCAGCATCTTTCATCGCCTGCTTGAACTCTGCCGGTGACAGGTCGGCATGCACAAAATTGTCAGGCGTGTAGTCAACCTCTTCTAGCTGAAACGACAAGTCCAGACCAGCGGTCATGGCCAATTGCATGCGCGACAGCAAGCTCTTCTTGTCGTTCGTCGTAACGCTTTCGACGCGCGTTCCGGCAGGCGCGATCAGTTCATACAACACCTTGTCATAACCACGGAACTGTTTGTTGAGATTGTCGTAGTACGGTGTATCGCCGATGTGCACCGCGCCCACCAAGTCCACAGATATGATGTTGTCTTTCTGTTGCCGCACATAGTGCGCATTGGCAACCTGCAGCGTTAGAGGAATATTGCGCTCGTCATTGATGATGCGCACAAATTTGCGTTTTGCGGCAGGTTTGGCCGTCGCCTGCTGGCCATCGGCGCCAGCTGGTGTGCTGAGCAACGCCAGGCTTGCGAGCGCTGCAAGAGTCATCATTCTCGCGATCATAATCGGCATGTACCTGCATCGTGTTCAATAGAGGATCGTTGGATATTACCTATTTACACGCCGCCGTACATCGTCATGCCATCGATGAGCTCAACGTCACTGCTTTGGTAAGCCAGCATCCGGGATGAAACCGTACAAGGGTTCATCGGGTAGCGCTGTTTGCAGAATGTTGCGCACTGCGAGCAGTTTGTCGATGTCGACGCCGGTTTTCAGACCCATCGCTTCGAGCATGAATACAAGATCTTCGGTGACAATGTTGCCGCTGGCACCGGGCGCGTAAGGGCAGCCGCCCAAACCACCGAGTGAGCTGTCAAGCGTTGTGATCCCCTCGTCCAGCGCAGCAGCAGCGTTGGCCAGACCCAGGCCGCGAGTGTTGTGCAAGTGCACGCCGGTGAGTTTGTCATGGCCGACGGCCGCACGAACTTTTTTGATGAGTCGTTTCACCTGAGCCGGGTTGGCATAGCCGGTGGTATCCGACAATCCCACTTCCGCGACGCCACACGCCATCAACCGCTCGGCAGAGCGTACGACCAGGTCTTCGCTGACAGTACCTTCAATCGTACAACCGAATGCGGTGGACAGACCGGCTTCAAAGTGAATCGGCTCGGGCTGCTCGCGCACGAGCTGAGCAATTTTGGCAACTTCATCAAACATCTGTTCGTGGTCTCGCCGGACGTTCTTGATGCTGTGCGTTTCACTGACCGAGAACGGGATAGAGATTTTGTGTGCCCCTGCCGCGACAGCGTTTTGCGCGCCGCGAAGGTTTGGCACTAACACCGCGACAACCAAGCCGGGAACGTCGCGCGCGCCCGCCACAACATCAGCAGTGTCTGCCATTTGTGGCAGTGCTTTGGGCGACACGAAAGAGCCGACTTCGATTTCCGTAAAACCCGCCGCAGCCTGCGCCCGGATCCACGCCAGCTTGGTCTCGGTGGGCAAAATAGCGTCAATGCTCTGCAGGCCATCTCTTGGGCCTACTTCGCTGATCAATACGTCGTTTTTGGTCATCGATTTCACTTTGGAAACAGTCGGTTGCAGATAGATATACTAAAGATATATGATTATACCAAATAGATGTTGAGAAACACATGACCGCAAATGATGCACAGACAAGCGAATTACCGCTGTCCGGCCTGAAAGTAATCGAGTTTTCGCACATGGTCATGGGGCCGGCGGCGGGCTTGGTGCTGGCTGACCTTGGTGCAGACGTGATTCGTGTCGAACCGGTCTCCGGAGACAAGACGCGTACCTTGGTCGGCTCTGGTGCTGGGTACTTTGCGATGTACAACCGCAATAAGCAGAGCATTTGTCTGAACCTCAAGTCTGATGGCGGCAAAGACGTCGCTCGCAAACTGCTCGCCGACGCTGACATATTGATCGAGAACTTTCGACCGGGCGCTATGGATCGGTTGGGGCTGGGTTTCGAGACGCTCAGCGATCTGAATCCGAGGCTTATCTACTGTTCGACGCACGGGTTTTTGAACGGCCCGTATGCGCATCGCACCGCGCTTGATGAAGTTGCTCAGATGATGGGTGGTTTGGCGTATATGACAGGGCCACCAGGTCGACCGCTGCGCGCCGGTGCGTCAGTGATCGATGTTATGGGTGGCATGTTTGGCGCTATCGGTGTATTCGCTGCGCTCGAGCAGCGGCACCGAACCGGACTTGGCCAACATGTGAAGAGCTCGCTGTTCGAGAGTACGGTGTTCCTGGTCGGGCAACACATGGCGCAATATGCGGTGACCGGCACAGCGGCCGCGCCGATGCCAGCGCGTGTATCCGCGTGGGCGATTTACGATGTGTTTGAGACGGGTGATGACGAGCGGGTTTTTGTTGGCGTTGTGAGCGATTCACAATGGCTGACGTTCTGTGATGCATTTGGTTTCGACGCGTTACATGACGATAGGGTTCTGCGCGAGAATAATGAACGTGTCGCACAACGTGATCGCATTATCCCGATCGTGCAGGCACGTTTTCGTGAGCTCTCAAAAGTGCAGTTGATGCAGATGCTGGAGTCCAGCGGTTTGCCGTTTGCACCGATAGCGCGTCCCGAGGATATGTTCGACGATCCGCATTTGAACGCATCGGGCGGGTTGCTGGAGACAGTCTTGCCGGATGGCAAGGCTGTGAAGTTACCAGCAATGCCGGTGGAAATAGGCGGACGCAGGATGACGGCTCGACGCAATCCACCGAAGGTTGGCGAGCATATGTCGCAGGTATTGCGTCATGCTGGCTTTGATGACGAGGCGATTGCCGCCTTGGTAGCCGAAGGCGCGGTATCCGGCGACTAGTCTTCGCTAAGGTGCGCCCATGGGCGCCGTGCGCGATCACCGTCGACAAACGCCTCAATGTCTTGCTCGTGCTGCAACGTGTTCTGAATATAGTCAAGACCGTTCAATAGCATATAGTGATCTGACGCTGCTATGGCGAACGGATAGCGCGTATTGTCAGGCGATCGTTATCTGACAATTAAGCAGTGGCGATCGCTTTTTTGTAGTGCTTAAAAGA
>JBCBZK010000142.1:0-8855 GCA_039815365.1 Pseudomonadota bacterium
GATTGCCGTGCATGAAATAGCACGGCACGCTTTGCGAGTACTGAGCCAGTGCGTCCTGCACGGCGCCGTAATGTTCATTCGGGTCATCGTCACCAATCCACGCTTCGAACAAGTCGCCGAGAATGTACAGCGCATCTGCCTGCGCTGCCTCGTCGTGTAGAAACTGTAGAAACTGCGCCGCGATCTCCGGCACGGATTCGTGAATGTGCAAGTCAGAGATAAAGAATGTCGACATACTGCTAAGCCGAGGGTTACTCAGTCAACTCTTTGAGTGCCTGCTCTGCTTTTTCCAACTCAGCTTGTGCGCGCGCCTCGATCTGCTCGTTCGATAGAACGCGCATCGAAGTTACTGTGACCGGCATGACAGGGACGTTGGTAAATTGTCCACGCGTGCTTACGGGCAGCGCGGCGATGGCATCGACGGTATCCATGCCCGAAACAACTCTGCCAAAAACCGCATAACCCCAGCGTTCTGTGTTAGGGTCCAGGCGTTCGTTGTCGACAACGTTGATGTAGAACTGCGAGGTTGCGGTATGCGGTGCGTTTTCGCGCGCCATCGCAATAGTGCCTCGCTCATTGCTTAGGCCATTGCCGGATTCGTTAATCAGTGTTGGTACGTCCGGGGCTTCAGACATATCGGCGTAATGACCTCCGCCCTGAATGACAAACTCTGTCACAACCCTGTGGAAGATCGTGTTGTCATAAAAACCGTCCTCAACCAGCGCGTGAAACTTGGTCGCTGTGTGTGGTGCTCTGGATGGTTCCAGCTCCACAACGAATTCGCCGTGCGATGTTGTGATCAGTACTTGAGGAAAACCGCTAATCGGCTCCGGGTTGTCGTGCGCGGCCGCGCTGATACTGAGGATGGCCAGCGCGATTGCGATGATCGAACGTGCGTGCATACCGGTGCCTTGTTGCCAGAACAATCGGCAACATACCAGAGCCAGTCAAGGCAAAGAAGTCTGATGTGATGTTAGATTCGCGCCTGACTAGAATTCGTTCCAGACAGCGTCAGATGCGGGTGGCGCTGGAATCGGCGATGCGCTAGCGCTGGTATCGCCGTTGCCTGTCCGTTTGGCTGAATCCGACCATGGTCTTGTACTGGAGCGTCGCTCGAGCGTTAGCGCAGCACTTTTACTCGGGCTTTTTTGTAAATCAACAACAAAACGGCCTACCAAACCGGCAAGTCCTTCCGACTGTTCACTGAGCGTTTGGCTGGCTGCTGCTGCCTCTTCAACGAGACCAGCATTTTGCTGCGTGAGCTCGTCCATTTGTGTGACGGAAAAATTGATACGGTCGATGCCTGTGGCTTGTTTTTCGGTTGCTTCGGCGATTTCGCCGACGATGTCCGTGACTTTCTTAACGCCGTCGACAATCCCGCTCAGTGTCTCCCCGGACTGGTTCACGAGGCGTGAGCCTTCGTCGACCTTAACCGCGGAGTCATCGATCAGGTTTTTGATCTCCTTGGCGGCAGTCGCACTTCTGCCTGCGAGACTGCGGACCTCGCTAGCAACCACTGCAAATCCGCGTCCTTGATCGCCGGCACGCGCAGCCTCAACGGATGCATTCAAGGCAAGTAGGTTGGTCTGAAAAGCAATTTCATCGATAACGCTGATGATGTCGGCAATCTTCTGGCTGGACTCGTTGATCTGATGCATTGCAGCGATCGCGTCTTCAACGACGCCGCCGCCTTCTTCCGCTTGCTGCTGCGCTTTGATCGCGAGTAGGTTGGCCTGTTTGGCGCTTTCGGCATTGTCTTTCACGGTCGCGGTCATTTCATCCATGCTGGAGCTTGTCATCTTGAGACTTGCCGACTGCTCTTCGGTGCGTTGCGACAGATTGATGTTTGCTTGCGATATCTCAGCGGCTCCCGAATCGACCGAGTTTGAGACTTGGTTAATCTCGGCAACCGTCTGGCTCAGATCAACCAATGTTTCGTTGACGGTCGATTGGAGCTTCGCGAATTCAGCGGAATAGGTCCCGGCGACTCGTACTGTCAGATCACCCTTACTCACAGCACGCATGACACGCGTCGTCTCGCTCAAAATCTCTTCTATTTCGGCCTGCAGTCGCTTTTCATCAGTGATGTCGCTCGCGTATTTGATGACTTTGAGTACGGTACCGCTCTTATCTACGATGGGCACGTACGTGGCGCGAAGCCAGACGCTCTTTCCGGACTTTGCGACCCGTAGGCAGTCGCGCGCAATCGATGTTCCCGCGCGCAGTTGCTCCCAATGCTGAGCATGTTCGCCGGATTGGACCATCTCAGGCTCGACAAAAAGTTCGTGCTTTTTCCCTACGATCTCGTCGCTGCTATAACCCATGAGTTCGCAGAAGTTCTCATTCGCTCGAATGACGGTGGCATCTAGCGAAAACTCGATAATCGCCTGAAGTTTATTCAGCGCCTGAATCTGACCGCGTGAATCAGCCGCGCGCGCCTCGCGCTCGAGTTCGTCGGTGAGGTCTCGCCACTCGAGCGTGTTACCGATGTAGGCGCCCGATGAATCAACAGTTGAGGTGACTTTGAGCGCGATAGTCAACGGGCCGACGTTGATGTTCGTGTAGAACGGCTCGTTGATCACATGGCTCATCATGCTTCTCTGGTGCGCCGGGTTCTTGTGGAAGCGGTCGATGCAACTGCCGACCATCTGGTGTGGATCGAAGTCTGGCCAAATCTTGCGGAATTCCGCTTCGTTGTTGACCAGTAGATCGGTTGTGGCTTGATTGACCCATGTGATGTTGAAATCGCGATCAATCATCATGAACGCCGCATCCGAGTCTGCCAGCACGCTGTTTTCTTCTTTAGGCTCGGTAGGGTCGTCATTGTCGCGAGAAAATAGCGAGAAAAAGCGGTTTAGCATGAGACTTGCCTGTGTCGTTGGCGCATTGAGGGGGCTTTGATATCTACATCGATGTAGCGGCGGTGCGTCGGATCACTTGAGAATCGAGCCCGGAAAAACAATTTGGCAACAACTTCGTTGACGCTGCCGGTATTCGCCCCGCATAATCGCGTGCTGATTTGTGATCGTAGGCAAGAAATCGGGGCATGGCGCAGTCTGGTAGCGCATCTGCTTTGGGAGCAGAGGGTCGGGAGTTCGAATCTCTCTGCCCCGACCACGGTCTTTTCACAGTCAGTACCACGCGGACAATGCGCCCGTAGCTCAACTGGATAGAGCATCGGCCTTCTAAGCCGAGGGTTGCAGGTTCGAGTCCTGCCGGGCGTGCCACGTGTCCGGCACGGTGTGCACTATGCACGACGCCAATGGTGGGTGTAGCTCAGTTGGTAGAGCCCCGGGTTGTGATCCCGGTCGTCGCGGGTTCGAGTCCCGTCATCCACCCCAATTCTAAATCGCGAATAAAGTCCAGGCTCTAGCAACTGAGCTACACCCACCAATAAACAATAGGGTGTGGCGGGGGTGCGAAGCGCCAGGGTAGCGCCCCGGGTTGTGATCTTAGGTCTAGCGGGTTCGAGTCCCGTCATCCACCCCAATTCTAAATCGTGAATAATGCCCAGGCTCTAGCAACTGAGCTACACCCACCAACATCGTCGTTTACTGGCCTAGGGTTGATCGGACTTTCGAGGTAAAGTTAGGCAATCATGTGATTATTCGCGCCACCGATAGTTGGGCTGGGCTGAGAAACATTGAACGCAACGTTTAACAACAAGCGCTGGGGATATCTGCTCAGCTTGAGCTTTCCTCTCGTGCCGGCGATTGGCTGGACGTTGGGCAATGCCACGGGCATGCCAGCGTTGTTTGCCTGGTACACCGTCGCTGTCGCTTTTGTATTGTTGCCACTCGTCGATGCGCTCGTTGGCACGGATCAGCACAACCCGCCCGAGCAAGAAGCGAACGCATTGTCATCGGATGCGTTCTACCGACGGCTTACATATTTCGTCGTGCCACTGCATGTCGGGCATCTGATGTTCTCCGGGTGGTATTTCATCACGCTGGATGCCGGTTGGATCGCAGCGCTCGGTGTCCTCGTATCCGCCGGTGTCGTCAGTGGCACAACGGCGATCACGACCGCACATGAACTGATTCACAAACCATCCAAGCATGAGCAATGGATGGGCGGCGCGTTGCTCGCGAGCGTTCTTTACGCCTCATTCAAACCCGAACACCTATATGGCCACCACCGGCATGTTGCGACGCCACGCGACGGATCGACCGCGCGCCGGGGCGAAAGCGTGTATCGCTTTGTCGCAAGGTCAATGCTGCGTAACCCGTCGCGCGGTTATCGCCTGGCCGCTGCCGCACTGACCCGTCGTGGAATCTCGGTGTGGTCTGTGCGCAACGAGATGGTCTGGTGGAGCGCCCTTAGTCTTGCGTTGATCGCGCTCGCTGCTGTGTTGGGTGGCGTGTCCGGTGTGCTGTTCTTTCTGATACAGGCATGGTTCGCCATTGTGCTGCTGGAGATTATCAACTACGTCGAGCACTACGGGTTGCAACGCGCGCTCTTGGCCAACGGCCGCTACGAGCGGGTGACGCCGAGGCACTCGTGGAATGCGAATCATTTGTTGACCAATTTGTTCTTGTTCCAGTTGCAGCGTCATTCCGATCATCATGCGAACGGTGCGCGGCGTTATCAGGCACTGCGTCACTTCGATGACAGCCCGCAATTGCCGTTCGGCTACGCTACTGCTGTCGTCGCGGCGTTGTTGCCGCCTGTTTGGTTCTTCGTCATGCATCGCCGTTTGGAGCAGTTTGATGCAGAACGATCCGATGCCGACTTACGCCATGCCTAGGTCTTGGCCACCACGTTGGCGCCAGACGTTAACTGCGCCGCGCAAGCACTCAAGTCGCACCACTGTTGGTCGCTAACCACCTATTGCAGGTAAAGAAAGGCTGACGGGGTGTTGCGCCGGTTGCCTGCGGGAGACTGTAAAGGTCTGTCTTAGGTTATGACAGATGCTTGGAGGAGAGCGAGCTGATGAGCACGGGATTGGCGCAAGACAGCCGGAAGCAGGCATTCGATGTTTCGAAAATCGATGCGCTGCCGCCGCTGCCGGAGACGGGCATGAAAATCATGCGTAGTTTCGGCGATGAGTTTATCGACGGGAATCTGGTGGCCGACATTGTCGCCGGAGACCCTGCCATTTGCGCACGCCTGATCGGCATTGCAAATTCTTCATATTTCAATCTTCGTGAGCCAGTGTCTGACATGCGCGCGGTCGTCAATCGTGTACTTGGCGTCGACACGGTGCGCACTATGGCGTTTGCACTGGCGGTGCAACGCTCATTTGATACATCCCGTTGCCCAAACTTCGATTCCGCGCAATTCTGGCAGCGGGCACTGGGTTTGGCGGATGCGTGTCAGTCGGTTGCGTTGCTGTCTAACCTTGCAGCAGATGCGCGGCTGTTGGCGCACACGCTAGGTCTGTGTGGCGGGCTCGGTCTGCTGGCGCTTGCGGCGCTTGAGCCACTGCGTCTGGATTCCGTACTGGCGGTACACGACGTGAATAGCGCTGATATCGATCACGCTGTTGCTGAGGAGTTTGGCGTATCGGCAACCAAAATCACGGCTCTATTAGCGCAGGGTTGGTCCATGCCTGAGCTGCTGGTAGACGCATACACGGCGTTAGCGACGCAACAACCCGAGCATGCGCCGATGAGCGCATTGCTGTTATGTGTCAATGCGCTGCAGAGTGATCAACCAGCGGATGAGTTGCCTGAATGGCTGGAATTGCTAGGGGTAGACGCGGATCAGGTGCAGGCTGCCGCTACCGATGGTGCATCCAGCAAAGACGCCGATGTGGCTGGTAGCCTGTTCTAGGCATGATTGAATAACCTGTTGTCCTTTTCAGGTCGTATTTCGGTATAATGACCGGCTCGGTTGTACGTGGCGCATGCGAGAGTGGCGGAATTGGTAGACGCGCTGGATTTAGGTTCCAGTGGGGTAACCCGTGAGAGTTCGAGTCTCTCCTTTCGCACCAAGCGCCAACGCGCTGATCATGCAGATGCACAGCGTATTCGTGCGGCTTTGTCTTTCGTTAATAAGGAATAGCCATGTTGGTTTCGGTGGAGTCGAGCGGCACGCTTGAGCGGCGCATGCGGGTACAGGTCCCTGCAGCAGACATTGACTCAAAGGTCGCAGAGCGACTCAAAAGCGTTGGTCGTAACGAACGGCTGGAGGGCTTTCGTCCCGGTAAGGTTCCCGCCAAGGTCATCCACAAACGTTACGGACCACAGGTCAGGCAAGAGGTGATCTCCGAGGTCGTGCAATCAAGCTATGCCGAGGCGCTGCAAAAAGAGCAGCTAGTGCCGGCCGGTAATCCGAACATCGAGCCCGAACAGCTCAAAGATGGTGAAGACTTCTCTTACACCGCCGTGTTCGAAGTATTCCCTGAGATCGCGCTTAAGGATCTGGACAAAATCAGCATTGAGGTGCCAGACGTTCAGATTGGCAGCGAAGACGTTGACAAGATGCTGGATAGCCTGCGCGACCAACGTGGTACCTGGGTTGCCGTGGAACGCGCATCACAGGCGGGTGATCAGGTTGTTGTGGATTTTGACGGCAAACTGGACGGCGAAGTCATTGAGAACGGTCAGGGCACCAATGTCCCGGTCGTGCTCGGTGAAGGGCAGATGTTGCCCGATTTTGACACCGCGCTGCACGCTGTGAGCGCTGGCGATGAGAAGACCTTTGATGTCAGTTACCCGGCCGACTATCCCGCTGAGGATCTTGCAGGCAAGACGGCACAGTTCGACGCGAAGATTACTGCCGTGAACGCGCGCGAGTTGCCGGAAATTGATGAGGAGTTCATCAAGGCGTTCGGCGTCGAAGACGGTGATATCAACACGCTTCGTACAGAAGTTGAGAAAAACATGGCGTCTGAGCTTGCGACCAAGCTGAATGCTGATCTGAAACAACAGGTTTTAGACCAGTTGATTGAGCTCAACCCAATAGAAGTACCGGGCGCACTAGTCGACCAGGAAGCGTATTCGTTGCAACAAGACGCAATGAAACGCATGAATGTGACTGATGAGGCTGACGCACCGCCCCGCGACAACTTCCTGCCAGGCGCCACACGACGGGTACAGGTCGGGCTGCTGATGCAAGAGTTTTTGCGCAGCGAAGAGATATCACTCGATAAGGACCGTGTTGAGGGCAAAATGCGAGAGCTGTTTGCAGGTTACGATGATTCTGAAGGTTTGTTGGGTAACTACTTGAACGATCCCAAGTTTCTGCAGCAAATAGAACCGATGGTACTCGAGGATCAAGCGATCGAAGCCTTGCGTGCCAAGGGCACTGAGAGCTCGAAGAAGGTGGCTTTCAAAGAGTATATGGACGCACGTTAGTTGCGTGCACTAAGTCGTAGTCGGCGTCGGCCGCTATCGGTATAGTGCGGTGAAGAACTTATAGATGGAGAGTTTGGTGCAAACGACGCCTACAGCTTTAAACCTCGTCCCAATGGTTGTTGAACAAACAGCCCGTGGCGAGCGGTCTTACGATATTTATTCGCGCTTGTTGAAAGAGCGTGTGTTGTTCATGGTTGGTCCTGTAGAGGACCACATGGCGAATCTGATTGTGGCGCAGTTGCTATTCCTGGAGTCAGAAAACCCGGATAAGGATATCCATTTCTATATCAACTCTCCGGGTGGCGCGGTCACTGCCGGGTTGGCAATTTACGACACCATGCAATTCATCAAATGCGATGTCAGCACGATCTGCGTTGGGCAGGCAGCCAGCATGGGCGCGTTGTTGCTGTGTGGCGGTGCTGCCGGCAAGCGATATGCGTTACCGCATTCGCGCATCATGGTGCATCAGCCTAGCGCAGGCTTTCAGGGTCAGGCGACGGATATCGACATCCACGCGCGCGAAATCCTTGAAATGAAGAAACGCCTCAATGAAATTATGGCGAAACACACTGGTCAATCATTCGACAAGATCCAGCAGGATACAGAACGTGATCGATTTATGAGTAGTGAAGCGGCTCGAGACTATGGCTTGATCGATACGGTGCTTGAATCTCGCCCTGAGTCATTGAATACAAACGAATAATTGAAACTGTGACGCAGTTTGCGACGCGACCAGCCGATTTTGCGGCTACACGCGGTGCGTGTTATATATCGCTTACTAATAAGGTCCTATCACTGTAGGACTTGATCAGCCACCAATGTGGCAGCCTGGATGAATGCATGACTGACGAAAAGCGCGGCAAAAACGACGACGGCAAACTGCTGTATTGCTCCTTCTGTGGCAAGAGCCAGCATGAGGTTCGCAAGCTGATTGCGGGACCATCCGTGTTCATTTGTGATGAGTGTGTTGAGCTGTGTAATGACATCATCCGCGAAGAGCTCGAAGAGAGTGCTGATCTCGGATCACACAAGCTTCCTAAGCCGGCAGAGATCAACACAACGCTGGACGACTATGTGATCGGACAGGCGCGCGCCAAGCGTGTGCTGTCCGTGGCGGTCTACAACCACTACAAGCGGCTTGAAAGTAAAGCCGCTGATCGCGGCAAAGATGAAGTCGAGTTAGCGAAGAGCAACATCCTTTTGGTCGGCCCGACAGGCTGCGGTAAGACGCTGCTCGCTGAGACGCTTGCGCGGTTGTTGAACGTGCCATTCACGATTGCTGATGCAACGACGCTGACCGAGGCAGGTTACGTTGGCGAAGATGTTGAAAATATCATCCAGAAGTTGCTGCAGAAATGCGACTACGACGTCGAGAAGGCGCAGACCGGCATTGTGTACATCGATGAAATCGACAAGATCTCGCGTAAGTCGGACAACCCGTCGATTACGCGGGACGTGTCGGGCGAAGGCGTGCAGCAGGCGCTGCTGAAGCTCATCGAAGGCACCGTTGCCTCGGTGCCGCCACAAGGCGGACGCAAACATCCGCAGCAGGAA
>JBCBZK010000126.1:0-10380 GCA_039815365.1 Pseudomonadota bacterium
ATGCGCAGGTCAGCGGGTTACCCCTGGGGATATCGTCGTTGCGGACGATGACGGTGTCGTCGTTGTCAGGAAAAAAGATGCTAAGGATGTTCTTCAAAAAGCAACCGCCCGTGTGGCTAACGAAGAAGAGAAACGTGTGAGATTTGAAGCTGGAGAGCTCGGTCTGGACATCTATAACATGCGGGACCGGCTCGCAGCCAAAGGGCTGCGCTACGTTGAGTCGGAAGACTAGGCGATGCTGACTTGTGTGCCTGCTGTATGGATGCGAGGCGGTACATCCAAAGGACTGTTTTTTCTTAAAGAACACCTTCCTGCCGACCAACGCGGCAGAGATGACTTCTTGCTCTCCGTCATGGGCTCCCCGGATGACAGGCAGATTGATGGTATCGGTGGTGCGCATCCGCTAACAAGCAAAGTTGCGGTCGTATCGCGGTCACCGGATAGTCAAGCCGATATTGACTATCTTTTTTTGCAAGTCGTCGTCGACCAAGCGGTAGTTTCCGATGGTCAAAACTGCGGGAACATTCTTGCTGGCGTCGGGCCGTTTGCCATTGAGCAAGGGTTGGTCAAGGCGACGTCTGATGTCACAACGATTCGCATCCGGATGCTCAACACAGATGGTGTCGCTGTAGTTCAGGTCAACACACCGCATCTTCAGGTCGACTACGAGGGCAGTGCGCAGATTGATGGTGTGCCAGGCTCAGCCGCGCCGGTCTACATTGATTTCGCGAGCGTTGCTGGTTCTACCTGTGGCGCGTTGTTACCGACTGGCAACGTACAGGACGAAATTGCCGGCACAAATGTGACGTGCATCGACAATGGCATGCCGGTTGTTTTATTTCGCGCGAGCGATATCAACAAGACGGGTTACGAAACACCATCGTCACTCGAAGCAGATACTGATTTCAAGGACGCAGTGGAACATATTCGTTTGAAGGCGGGACACTTGATGAATCTCGGCGATGTGACGAATAAAACGATCCCGAAGATGACTTTGATCGCGCCCCCCCAAGAGGGCGGCACTATCTGCACGCGTACTTTAATTCCGCACCGCGTGCACCAGTCAATCGGTGTGCTGGGAGCAGCAAGTGTCGCTGCCGCGTGCTGCATTCCAGGGAGCATCACTCAGGCGATTGCAGGCAAAACTCAAGATGGTTTAATCGATGTGGAGCACCCGACGGGTCGATTCTCGGTGGATATTAGCGTGCGTAACGATCACGGGAGTTTTCAAGTGACGCGATCTGCGCTGTTGCGCACTGCGAGAAAGCTAATGTCTGGTGAAGTGTTCGTGCCGTCATCCAAGCGCTCATAAGCCTGTCAATTGTCAGCGCAACGGCGTAGAGCAGTGTCGTTGTGCCGTTTATAGAGGAAGATAAAAATGTTGATTATTGACTGCCACGGCCATTACACGACGGCGCCAAAGCCACATCAGGATTTTCGGGCCGCGCAATTGGAACGTCTGGGCGACACGTCATTCGAACCTCTGTCACCCGCAAAAATCAGCGATGATCAAATCCGCGAGACGGTCGAGGAGAATCAACTGAGGCTGCTGCGTGAACGCGGTGCAGATCTTACGATTTTCTCACCGCGGGCGTCCGCAATGGCGCATCACATTGGCGATATCAGTACGGGTGTGGAGTGGGCGCGCGCCAACAACGATCTGATTAAACGAGTCGTTGATCTGTATCCGAGACACTTCGTTGGTGGTGCTCAATTGCCACAAGTAGCAGGTGAGCCATTAGATGCTTGCGTGCACGAACTCGAACGCGCGGTGAATGAGCTGGGGTTCGTGGGTTGCAACCTAAGTCCAGACCCGTCCGGTGGTCATTGGACGTCGCCGCCATTGACAGATCGCTACTGGTATCCGATCTATGAAAAATTAGTCGAGCTAAACGCGCCGGCTATGATTCACGTTTCTGCTAGCTGCAATCCATGCTTTCATGCAACTGGTGCGCACTATATGAATGCTGACACGACTGCCTTTATGCAGTTGTTGCAAGGCGACCTATTTTCCGATTTCCCGGATTTGAAATTCATTATTCCGCACGGCGGCGGCGCGGTACCTTATCACTGGGGGCGGTATCGCGGGCTGGCTGACATGATGAAGCAGCCTGATCTTTCACAGCACCTGATGAAGCACGTCTTTTTCGATACGTGCGTCTATCATCAGCCCGGGATCAATTTGCTGTTCGAGGTCATCGATGTCGACAACGTCTTGTTTGCGTCCGAGATGGTTGGAGCAGTGCGTGGGATTGATCCGCAGACTGGGCACTATTTCGATGATACCAAGCGCTATATCGATGCGCTGGATATAGACGTCGCCGATAGAGAAAAAGTGTTTGAACTAAACGCGCGTCGCGTCTATCCAAAGCTGAATGCAATACTAAAGGCACAGGGTCGATGACTGCGAGCGATTTTGCGGCAGATCCAGGTTGGCTTCAGTTCCATGCGAACCCGTCGGTACCAAACTATAGACCGCCTTCGGGAGCGGTTGATGCACACTGTCATGTCTTCGGCCCCGGCGATCAGTTTCCCTTTGCCAAATCGCGTAAGTACACGCCTTGCGACGCGTCGAAAAAGCAGCTGTTCGCATTGCGTGAGCATCTCGGCTTTCAACGCAGTGTGATCGTACAAGCCACGTGTCACGGCACGGATAATCGTGCACTGCTTGATGCCATCGCATATGCCGACGGGACGGGGCGAGGTGTTGCATCAGTAAATCGCAACGTTAGCGATGCAGAGCTGCAATATTTGTCAGAGAACGGCGTGCGCGGCGTGAGATTCAGTTTTGTTAAGCGTTTGGTCGATGTCCTACCGCATGACACGCTGCTGGAAGTCGGTGAGCGTATTCAGGCGTTCGGCATGCACTTGGTCGTCTATGTCGAGTCGCTGGAATTGCCAGAGTTGGCTGAGTATTTTTCGTCTCTACCTGGCACGGTGGTTTTCGATCATATGTGTCGTCCCGACGTAACGATGGACGTAGATGGCGATGCGTTCAATGTATTCATCGATTTGCTACGCAGCAACGAAAATATGTGGGCGAAGGTCAGTTGCCCTGACCGATTGTCCGTTAGCGGACCACCAGAGTATGCTGACGTTGTGCCTTTCGCGAAACGTGTGGTCGAGTCTTTTCCTGATCGTGTGTTGTGGGGAACGGATTGGCCTCATCCCAATATGAAGTCGCATATGCCGGATGACGGAGAGCTGGTTGACTATATTCCGAAAATCGCCGTGACGGCCGAATTACGCCAGAAACTTCTCGTTGACAATCCGATGCGCCTTTACTGGCCCGAAGTTGCGCAGCAGCGATTTTAGAAAGAGCAGTGAAAGTCGTCGTAGCCGGTGCCGGTGCATTTGGAAAAAAGCACCTTGAAGCCATATCCCGAATCGAGGGCGTTGAGTGTGTTTGCGTAGTGGGTCGGCGGCTTCCGAAAACGCGCGCTGTGGCTCAGCAGTACGGTATCTGTCATGCAACGACAAGCCTCGCTGAGGCGTTGGAATTACCTGACGTGAGCGCTGTAATTCTCAGTACACCGACGCAATTGCATGCGGGTCAGGCTATCCAGTGTTTAGAAGCAGGTAAGCATGTTCAGGTCGAGATACCGCTAGCAGATTCGCTCGATGACGCCATCGCCGTCGTTAATAAGCAGCAGGCGACAGGGTTGATCGCAATGTGCGGGCATACGCGACGCTTCAATCTGTCGCATCAGTGGGTTCATCAGCGGATTGCTGCGGGTTCGTTGCGTATCCAGCACATGGTTGTAGATACACATTTCTTTCGTCGAGAGAACGTCAACGCGAACGGCGATGCACGATCGTGGACGGACCATTTGCTATGGCATCACGCTGCACACACTGTGGATTTGTTTGCATATCTGACAGGTGAACCTATCGTGCAAGTCAACGCCATCGCAGGGGCGCGTCATCCGACTCTTGGCATTGCAATGGATATGTCGATTCAAATGACGACGGCATCTGCACAGATCTGTTCGCTTTCTCTTTCATTTAACAACGAAGGGCCGTTAGGTAGCGTGTTTCGTTATATCTGCGACGAAGGAACGTACGTTGCGAGCTATGATGACTTGGTGGATGGCTATGGTCATTTAGTCGACCTTAGCAGCATGACTCAAACAGGCGATGGCGTTGAACTTCAGGATCGTGAGTTCTTTGCGGCGATTGCAGGATCGCGTGAGCCCAATGCATCAGTTGGTCAAGTACTTGATTGCTATCGAGTGTTGGGTGATATCGAGCGGCAAATTTCGCTCCCGTAGTCGCACCCTCGATCGAGATCAGCTAGCGAGGTAAGCCCGCCCACACCGTGTTTTGTCCAATATGTCGCGCAGCTTCGCTGGTTTCCTATAAAATGTCGGCATTCGGACGCTGACACAGTGTCGCCAGCAGCCTGCGGGCTTTGTTACTCGGCAGCGAATGCCGCTCAACACTCTCTAAATTCCAGGATCATCATGAGCTTGTATACAGACTATCTGACAGAAATCGACACTCGCAAAACGCAAGGACTGCACCCGAAGCCGATCGATGATGCTGCTCTTGTTGCGGAGTTAATCGAACTCATCAAGGACGCAGACAGCGAGCATCGGGCGGATGCATTGAAGTTCTTTGTCTACAATACGCTGCCCGGCACAACGAGCGCCGCAGGCGAGAAGGCGCAGTATCTCAAGCAGATTATCTTGGGTAGTGCTGTTGTTGCAGAAATCACCCCCGACTTTGCTTTCGAGCTACTGTCCCACATGAAGGGCGGACCATCCGTTGAAGTGCTGCTTGATGTGGCGCTCGGCGATGACGCGTCTCTGGCGACCAAGGCCGCTGACGTCTTGAAGACCCAGGTATTTTTGTATGAAGCCGATACTGATCGTCTCGAAGCTGCGCACAACGCCGGTAACGCGATCGCTAGTGACATTTTGCGCAGCTACGCCAACGCAGAGTTTTTCACTAAGTTGCCAGATGCCGAGGAACATATTCAGGTCGTTACTTACGTCGCTGCAATTGGCGATGTCTCGACCGATTTGTTGTCGCCAGGGAATCAGGCGCACTCGCGCTCTGATCGTGAACTGCATGGCAAATGCCTGATTGACGAAGCGGCGCAGGAAAAAATTCGCGAGTTGCAGGCAGCGCACCCTGATAAGCGCGTCATGCTCGTTGCTGACAAAGGCACGATGGGCGTTGGTTCCTCGCGTATGTCTGGCGTCAATAACGTTGCGCTCTGGACCGGCATGCAAGCCAGTCCCTATGTGCCGTTCATCAATTTCGCTCCAATCGTTGGTGGCACGAACGGTATCTCGCCCATTTTCCTGACGACCGTTGGGGTCACTGGTGGTATCGGAATTGATCTCAAGAACTGGGCGAAAAAACTCGACGACGCCGGCAACCCCGTTCTCGACGAAGACAACGAGCCCGTACTCGAGCAGCTCTACTCGATCGACACCGGCACGGTGCTAACGATCAATACCAAAACCAAGAAACTCTATAACGAGGATAGTAGCGAAGAGCTCTGCGACATTGCCTCAGCGCTAACGCCACAGAAGGTTGAGTTCATCAAGGCCGGCGGCTCGTACGCGGTTGTGTTTGGCAAGAAACTTCAGACGATCGCTGCCGCTGCACTCGGCATCACGCCGCCTGCCGTTTACGCGTTGCCCAAAGAAGTGTCGCACGAAGGGCAGGGTCTGACAGCCGTAGAGAAAATCTTTAACCGCAATGCGGTTGGTGTGACATCGGGCAAAGTGTTGCACGCAGGATCGGACGTGCGCGTGAAGGTCAATATTGTTGGCTCGCAAGACACAACCGGTTTGATGACATCGCAAGAGCTGGAAATGATGGCAGCGACGGTGATCTCGCCATCGGTCGATGGTGCCTATCAGTCGGGTTGCCATACGGCATCGGTTTGGGACCGAAAGGCGCAAACCAATATTCCCAAGCTCATGGGTTTCATGAATGATTTTGGCCTGATCACCGCACGCGACCCGCAAGGCAAGTACCCGGCGATGACAGACGTCATCCACAAAGTGCTTAACGATATTGTTGTGGACGATTGGGCGGTCATTATTGGTGGCGATTCGCATACGCGGATGTCGAAAGGCGTTGCGTTCGGCGCCGACTCCGGCACCGTTGCGTTAGCGCTCGCGACCAGCGAAGCGACAATGCCGATCCCGGAGTCGGTTAAGGTCACGTTCAAGGGCACGCTCAAGGACCATATGGATTTCCGGGATGTGGTGCATGCGACACAAGCGCAGATGCTCAAGCAGTTTGGCGACAACGTGTTCCAAGGCAAGATTATCGAAGTACATATCGGCACGCTGTTAGCTGACCAGGCATTCACGTTCACCGACTGGACGGCGGAGATGAAGGCCAAGGCGTCGATTTGTATCTCTGAAGACGAAACACTGATTCAATCGTTGGAGATTGCCAAGAGCCGTATCCAGATCATGATCGATAAAGGTATGGATAACGCCAAGCAAGTGCTGCAAGGATTGATCGACAAAGCCGACCAGCGCATCGAAGAGATTCGCTCTGGCGAGAAACCGGCACTAACGCCTGATGACAACGCGAAGTACTCGGCAGAGTTTGTCGTTGATCTTGATCAGATCGTCGAGCCGATGATCGCTGATCCTGACGTGAATAACGACGATGTATCCAAGCGCTACACTCACGACACGATCCGTCCGATTTCCTACTACGGCGGCACGAAGAAAGTCGACCTGGGTTTTGTTGGCTCATGCATGGTGCACAAGGGCGACATGAAAATTCTGTCGCACATGTTGCAGAACCTTGAGAAACAGAGCGGCACGATTGAATTCAAAGCACCGCTCGTGGTCGCGCCGCCAACCTACAACATTGTCGATGAACTGAAAGCCGAAGGCGACTGGGACGTACTGCAAAAGTACGCAGGTTTCGAGTTCGATGACGATGCGCCCAAGAATGCAGCGCGCGAGTCTTATCAGAACATGATGTATCTGGAGAGACCGGGCTGTAATTTGTGCATGGGCAACCAGGAGAAAGCAGAAAAAGGCGACACGGTGATGGCGACATCAACCCGCCTGTTCCAAGGTCGTGTTGTCGAGGACTCGGACGAGAAAAAAGGCGAATCATTGTTAGCTTCCACGCCCGTTGTCGTGTTATCAACGATTCTTGGCCGCACGCCGAGCATTGATGAATACACCGCTGCTGTTGATGGGATCAATCTGACGAGCTACGCGCCGCCGCGACTCTGATACGCTCAAAATCGACGGGGTAAGGCGTCGCTAACGTGATTCGCTAGACAATAGGGCAGGTTTTTGTTGCATGGTTCGTTTTAAATTCCCGGCAATTCTGGTTTGTCTTTTTGTAGCGCTCAGTCAAAACGTCGTTGCGCAATCAAAAGGCGCAGCTGAAGAAGTAGCGCGTCGCCAAGCGTTGATTCCGGTCGCACTGGGCACCGCAACGGCCGATCTCCGGGTCGCTAACGTTGTGTTGCTCAATGTGTTCACGCGCCAATGGGATGAGGCTCAAGACATTATTGTTAGCGGCGATCGCATTGCATGGGTAGGTCCTGCCGGTGAGTGGCCCGGCAAAGCAAAAAAGACGATCGACGGGACGGGCTTGTGGGCTGTCCCGGGCTTTGGTGAGTCTCACAAGCACATCGAAAGTTCCTACTTGACGCCCGAGTACGAGGCGGCGCTCGTTGTTCCGTTCGGAAATACGTGGACGGTAGAGGGCAGTCATGAGGTCTCAAACGTTGTGGGTAATCACAATGTCGATTTTTGGCTGCGTGCCGAGGACGCAGGTAGTCCACTCAAGATTTTCCCGGCCATTGGTTCTGCGACACCGCCGACGGCATACGAAAGTGGCGGCGGTTACTATGGTCTTAACGAGATGCAGGACTTCATGCAGTCGGATTTGCGTGTTGTCGGTTTGGGTGAAGTCATGGACTGGCCTGCAGTCAGTCAGCCTGATGCGCTTGCACACGAACGCATTTGGGGAATGATCGAAGCCACATATGCGAACCGTGGCGTTGTCGAAGGCCACGGCAGCGGGTTGCGCTCATTGGCACAGATCAACGCATTCGCCGCTGCGGGTCTCAGCAGTGATCACGAAGTTCGCGAAAACAACGAAGGTTTGGAGAAGCTGCGGCGCGGTATCTTTTTGGAAGTGCGCGTGGATACGGCCCGTACTCTATTTCCGTATCTCATCGACCAAGGCATCGAAGACTGGCAAAACGTGTCGGTAACGACCGATGATCGTGACGTCCATGCAACGCTTGAGCTAGGTTCGATGGACTACAACATCCGTACTGCAATTCGAGCAGGCGTGCCTGCGATCGATGCGTATCGGATGGGCAGCTACAACACTGCCAAGCACTTTCGCATTGATCACCTGGTCGGCGCGCTTGCGCCAGGCCGGTTCGCCGATATTGTATTGCTCAAAGATGTTAACGCCGTCGAGATTGATCGCGTTGTCGCCAGTGGTCAATTAGCCGCGCAAGCCGGGGAATATTTGCTCGAAGTGCCGAATGTCGAATACCCCGACTGGGCACACGACACTATGAAAATACCGCGCGAGTTACGCAGCGACGACTTCGTGCTTGCGGCACCTGATGGTCGCGACGAAGTGAATGTCGCACTCATGAAACCATTCTACTTTTCTGACACATTCATCACTGAAACGCTGCCGGTCACGGACGGTGTCGTGTTACCAGCGCCTGAGCAAGGCATCTCAAAAGTTGCGATGATCGATCGCTATCATGATCGCGTTTCAGTATCGAAAATGTTGTGGCGCGATGTAGGACCATTGTCACCGAATTCAGCATTGGCGAGTTCGCAGTCGCACGACTTACATAACATTTGGGTGCTCGGTAACGATGACGTTGCGATGGCGATGGCGGCGAACGCAGTTGCTGCCCAACAAGGCGGCTGGGCGCTTGTCAATAACGGGCGCGTTGTGGCTACGGTGCGTCTTGAGATCGCAGGACTTGTCAGCCAACGGCCAGTCGCCGAAGTGGCGGCCGAGCTCGAGACGCTACAAGCCGAAGCCGACAAGATGCAATGGATCGGCAGCCCCGGTTTGCCAGAACGTATGCGTTTCGCATTTTTGACAGCCTCACCGTGGCGATGGCAGCTCGTTGCCCCTTATGACGGTAACCCGGGTGGCTTTGTCGATGTTGGTACAGGTAAGACGCATCCTGTCGTCTGGTAGCAAGGTATTCATCGCGCTCGCCGCGATGCTTGCTCTTTCAGCCGCCTCAGCCAACGCCCATCTGCTCAACATGAGCAGAATCGACATCATGTTGATCGACGAACAGCAAGTACTGATAACAGCGCAGCTCGATCTCACGCGAGCGTTTGGTAGTGCGGATGCGTTTTTCGAAGCAGCACAAGTGTCGTCGCCGATGCGTGATGCAATGATTATCACGAAACTCGCGACAGCAGCACAAGCGATTGAATTGTTCGCGGGCGGCGTGCGGATCGACCTGCGCGCAACAGATATTGAATTCCCGGTAGTAGCACTCGCCGACTTTCGCTCGCCGCTCGAGTGGCCGCGAGCGACCATCACATTTGCGGGCATTTTGCCGTCGCAGTCGACGCCGACTGACGCGGGCATTCAGGTGCGATTCACCGATGGTTTCGTATTCGAAGAGCCGTTAGCGACAACGATTCGATCGCTACCAGATGGTGTCTCAAAAAGTCGCTGGTTAGTGACCTTCCAACGTAGTCCGGTTGTTGCCGCACCGAATTGGTTCGCGGTTACAGGTCTTACAGCAGGTATGACACGCCCGGTAGATGCCGCGCCTGTTTTCGTTGACTACTTCAACATTGGTTTTTGGCACATCGTGCCCGCCGGCATCGATCATCTGCTGTTCGTTTTGACTTTGGTACTCGCGGTACGTTTGATCAAATCCTTGTTGATCGTGTTGTCGTTGTACACGTTAGCGCATTCACTGAGTTTCGCCATTGCAGCGTTGGGGCTCTTGCCGCCAGCGATGCTTCAGGTAGAACCATTGATTCTTCTGAGTATCGTCGTTACCGCGCTACTCAATTGCCGCACTCGCTCTACAGCCACGCACGCGTCATTGCTGGCATTCGGATTAGGATTGCTGCACGGGTTAGGGTTTGCCAATGCACTCGCGGGTTCTGGTCTGCCAACCGAGCAGCGCTTGTTGTCATTGCTGGGCTTCAACATGGGCGTTGAGGCGGCGCAGCTGTTGTGGGTTGCGTTGTTGTTGCCAATTTGGTGGAGCTATCGCTATCCGTGGTTCGTGTCACGAGTGCGCCGACCAATTTCAATGGTCATCGCGCTGATCGCGATCGCATGGCTAGTGATGCACATTCAAGGTTAGCGCAGCGGCTACGCTCGCTTTAATCATCGTATGTGCTTAAAGCGAGCGTGTTG
>JBCBZK010000105.1:0-12257 GCA_039815365.1 Pseudomonadota bacterium
CGCTTTCAGCGGTAGTGTAGCTATCGATGAAATACAAATTACGTTGACACGCAAGCGCACGCATCAGCACGCGCATGGCGCCCGTGTGTTGCGTCAATCGGCTACCCCGGTGATTGTTGATACCGATAGCACCGGGCACTTGCTGCAGCGCGTGCGCCAGATAGCGTCTCAAATCACGCTCGGATGTCGTCACTTGCAAGCCATTCTTCAACGACGCGCCAACGCCGGTTGCATCCTGCAGCGCCTGCATCGGCAAGTGCAACAAAACCTCTCGCTCTTGCTGAGCGGCGCGCGCCGCGACATGCGTGCCGTGAGGCGAGTCGGGAATCACAGAAACGGCAATCTGGCGCGGTAAATCCAGCACCGCCTGGTCATCCGCCCAGCGATAGCCAATGTCGTCAATAATGATCGCAATCCGTGGTGTCGGCGCAGCAGCGGCCGTCGCTGTAACACTCAGCGCAAATAAACACATAAGCAGCCGGTTCATGGTCTGGCCTGCATCACCAGTCGCATTCGCTCCAGCATGCGTTGCGCACGCTGCAGTTGACGGTCAGCGCCGTCCGCGTCATCGACACGCACAACAACGTCGGGCGTAATCCCACGGTTGTGAATGTAGTCGCCATTCGGCGTGTAATACCGCGATGTTGTCAGCTTGATCGCTTGCCCGCGCGACAACGGCATCACCGTCTGCACAAGGCCTTTACCGAAAGTCGACGTGCCGACGAGCTCTGCACGCTCGTGATCTTTCAGCGCACCGGCCAGAATCTCGGCAGCCGAGGCCGAAGCACCGTTCACCAGCACAACAATAGAGGCCTCGCTGAGCAGGTGACCTGACGTCGCGTAATGTTCGAATACGGCGTCAGGTGTGCGACCTCGTGCACTGACGATCAGACCTTCGTTCAGGAACAAATCAGCGACATCAATCGCCGCATCCAGCAGTCCACCGGGATTATTGCGAAGGTCAATGATAAGCCCATTGAGCGGTGTCAGATTGTCATCGCCAAGCTGCGCAATCGCATCGCGTACTTCCGGTTCGGTGCGCTCATGAAATTGGCTGATCTTGAGATAGCCAACGTTCGGCGACAACAGACGATGCTCGACACTGGCGAGCGTCAGCTGTTCACGCTCGACATCAAACTGCAGCGTGTCGTCTCCCCGCAAAATAGATAAGTGCACACGAGTACCCGGCACACCGCGCATACGCTGCACTGTGCTGGCTAACTCATCGCTGCCGACGGGCGAATCGTCAATAGCCACAATAATATCGCCACTCTTGATACCCGCTCGCGCTGCCGGCGAATCGTCGAACGGCGTAATCACGACAACATCGTGACCTTGTAACGTGACTTCTAGGCCAACGCCGGAATACTGCCCACTCGCACCTTCGCGAATATGCTCGAACTGCAGCTCGTCAAGAAACTCGGAGTGCGCATCCAGATCGGAGACCATGCCGCGCACGGCTGCCTCGAGTAGATCAGCATCTTCTACCGGGTCGACATACTCGCGCTGCACGCGCTCCAGCACTTCTGTCAGAAGCTGCGCATCGCTAGATGCCACCACGCTGCGCTTGTCGGGCAGGATGTACTCCGCCAGCAACAATGCGCCTGTAAGCGAAAAACCAACAGTAAGCGCCGTCACAATGCGGCTGGTCATGTTCACGCGATGACATGCCTTACAACCCCGGTAGGACAACATACCACAGCGCTCATAAAAGTGATCCGACAGGTCAGCAAAATCAGCAAGCATTGGCCCAATGAATAGCCGCTGTGCCGCCGTCACTCCAATAAGAACGCGTTACGTGACGGCTACCCTATGAAACACCGCGCAATACAGGCAGCGAGCTATCGACGTTTTCGCGACGGTTTATTCCGAAACCATCGCGTAGGATTCAACGGCTTGCCACTGTTACGCATTTCGAAATACAACGCGGGCCGCGACTGCCCACCCGTATTGCCCACCGTCGCTAACACGTCACCTGGCGACACCCAATCGCCCACCGTCTTCAATAGTGTTTCGTTATAACCGTACAACGACAGCAGATTGTCTCCGTGATCGACAATAATCAACAAGCCGAGCCCGGGCAGCCAGTCGGCATAGGCCACGCGACCGTGATAGATCGCGCGCACGTCGCTACCGGCATCGGTTGCCAGCACGACGCCCTTGCTGCGCATGTTCTCGGCACGTCGATCACCGAAACCCATGACGAGATCTCCGGCGACCGGCCAGGTCAGCTCACCCCGCAAATCACTGAGTGGCGCTTCGGCGTTCACAGGGTAGTCGGCCAGAATGTTCTGTAACTCCGCCAACAGATTGGCCAGATCACGCTCTTGCTTATTGAGCTCCGTCAACATGTTGCCTTCACGCTGCAGCTCGCGATCAATCTCAGCGACCAAAGCCTGTCGCTCGCTGCGACCTGCCGTGAGTGTTGCGACCAGCGCGGTGACTTCATCGGCCAGCCGATCCAACTGGGCACGCTCCTCGTTGATCGTCGCTTGTAATGCTGCAAGCCGCGCGAGCCCGGCGCGCAACGCATCGATATTGCCCATGCGCGCGTCATTCAGATAACCGTAATAGGCCATGAGTCGACCGAGTTGTGACGGAGACTTTTGATTAAGGATCAATTTGACGCGCTCTTGCCGACCACTGGTAAATGCGGTGCGAAGCTGCCGACCGAGCGCGCCCTGTTCGGCAGCTAACACCACTTGCTGCTGCGCATAATTTCGCTCAGCCTCAGCCAGTCGCTCGTTAGCACGCCCTTGCTGGCGCGACACATCACGCCGCCGCTGTTCCGCCGCCGCTAACGATTTCTCGATATCCGCCAGCGATCGGTTCAAAGACCCGCGCTCCTGCGTACGCGCCGTCATCTGCTCAGACAGCGCGGTAATGCGCGCACGCACCTCCCGCAACTGCCGCTCACTCGCCACTTGCGCAAAGACCGGCACAGCGCAGCACAACAAAACGCACGCTGCGAAAAAAGCTCGGAGAGTCAGTCCCAATCGCATCGCACAATAATCCAGCGAACGCCAAGCGCTGTCCAGCACTAACCACGTAAAGGCGATTCAACGACGCCAAAAAACAGAAAAGCCTTTTGACGAGCGCGACGCGCGCGGCCAGTGTAGAGTTGAGAATCGACTACCGGGCGGGCCAGCGCGGAGCGAGATCATAGTCAGGGGGAGTCGGATGTCCGACTTGCGTCAACAGCTGTTCACGCCGCGCACTGCTGCGTCGATTGTCATTGCCAACATGGTAGGCACAGGCGTATTCACCAGCCTCGGGTACCAGTTGGCCGATATCAGCTCCGGTTTCGTGCTGATGATGCTGTGGCTTATCGGCGGTATAACCGCATTTTGCGGTGCGATGTGCTACGCCGAATTAGGCGCTGCATTGCCACGCTCGGGCGGTGAGTACCATTTTCTCGGCAAGATTTATCACCCGGCGGCCGGGTTTGTGTCTGGCTGGATTTCGGCCACCGTCGGCTTCGCCGGGCCTACCGCATTAGCTGCGATTACGTTTGCCACGTACCTCACATCAGCACTGCCGTTCCTGCCGCAATCCAAAGCGGTGATTACGACGTTGGCCGTGTCGTTGGTCGCAGTGCTCACGGTAGTACATGCCACCCATCGCAAAACCAGCGGCTCTGTGCAGTTTGCGTTTACAGCGCTCAAAGTGCTTCTGATCATTGTGTTTTGTGCACTAGCGTTGTGGTTCACCGAAAGCCCGCAACCTGTGCAGTTCATGCCAGCACCGGGCGACGGCGCGTTGCTGCTGAGCGGTGCGTTTGCCGTATCGCTGATCTATGTCAGTTATGCCTACACCGGCTGGAACGTCGCCACCTATTTGTCGAGTGAGCTACAGAATCCGCAACGCAATCTGCCGATTGTGCTCGGCTTCGGCACACTGCTCGTTGTCGTGCTTTATCTGGCGCTGAATTACGTGTTCTTGATTGCCGCGCCGATGGATTTGATGCGCGGTAAAGTGGAGATCGGCTATATCGCTGCAGAGTCCGCATTCGGTGACATTGGTGCACGCATGATGGGTGTTGTGCTCGCGCTGTTGCTGATATCAACGGTCAGCGCGATGATCATTGCCGGCCCGCGCGTCTACCATGCGATCGGCCAAGACCACCCGGTGTTTGCCAAGCTCGCAACCACCAATCAATTTGGCGTGCCGACATTCGCCATCTACGTGCAAGGCGCGCTGACGGTGTTGTTTATCGTGAGCTCGTCGTTTAGAGAGATTCTATTGTTTTCCGGTTTTACGCTTGCGTTGAATACGCTCGTGACAGTGCTTGGCCTGTTTGTGTTGCGCTGGCGCCAACCGGATTTACCAAGACCGTTCAGGGCCTGGGGCTATCCGTTCACACCACTGATCTTCCTGGCGCTCACTGGTTGGACGTTATGGTTTGTGCTCAGTAATGAGCCGCTCGCCGCTGGGCTCGGGCTCGCGGTCATCGCGGTCGGATTTGTGTTTTACCTAGTCACGTCAAGAGCGGGCAACAAACTTGCGGCTGGCGACTCGCTCTAAGTCTTAGCTGCACTTGTAGCGCTTGCGCATCGTTGCAACGGACGCGCGCAATAGTCGCGACATCACTTTCATATCGATCTTGTCCAGATCCTTGATGTAGAGACAGGACTTGCCAATTCGATGCGGTCCGAGGGTCTCCATCAGTTCGCCACGCTCGCTAAAACCATCCACGATATACACCGTGATTTCTTTGGCGCGTGACGAAAAACCGACCAGACACATATCGCCTTCGCGGCCACTGTCATAGACGTAGTGATAGCTGCCGTAGCCGACGATGCTGCTACCCCACATTTTCGGCTCGCGACGCGTGACCTTACGCATCAGTGCATCCAGCCGATCGCACTGTTCGCGCCGCACCGGGTCCTTGATCTTTTTCAGGTACGCGCCAACGGAGGCGTCTGTGGGCACTGTTTTGTTGTTAGCTGACATGAGACGCCTCGCTGCGAGCGGCATCGCGACGGATCGCAAAGAACACCGCAATAATGACACCGACTAAGACAGACTTTACAAGCGCACCGATGACGAAGGGTTGTACGCCGTTGAACCAGGCTGCCGACATGCCGATGCTGACACTCAACATGATGCCACCCAACGCGACAATCACGGTGTGCCCGGCGAGCGCGGCAAGAAACGGATTCACAGGGTTCGCCTGGAGCCAACCGCGATCGCGCAAATAGCCCATGAGGCACGCTGCCAGCCAGAAACCCAACAGATAACCTCCCGTCGGGCCGAACAGTGTCGATGCGCCACTGCTGCCGCCGGAAAACACCGGCAAACCAGCAATACCTGCGAGCAAGTACGCGACCAGACAAACGTTCGCGGCCGCAGCGCCCAGCATGGCGCCGACAACCAGCACCGCGACAGTCTGCGCTGTTTGTGGAATCCCGGTGCCCGGAATCTCGAACGATAGTTGCGCCGACACGATTAACGCGGCCAGGCCAATAGCAATACCGATCCATGATTTCGCGTTCACTAACGTTCCTCCACAGGCACGGAGCGATGGGCTGCCGCAAACGCCGCCAATGCCGCATCATTGTAAGGCGTATGCACGCGCTCGGTAGATGCCGGGTGATGTACAAGACTGACGCCCTCGCGACGTGCCCGTGATGGTCTTATCGGTCGTGGCACGAATCCGCCACCGCAATTCGGACAAACGTTGTGTAGGACATTGTCGACGCAGTCCGCACAAAACGTACATTCATACGTACAAATCCGGGCCACGGTACTTGCCGGCGGCAGATCGATATCACAGCGCTCACAATTGGGACGAAGCTCAAGCATCAATAGCACTCACTCATGCGGTCATGGCTGCTCGCCATGCCGCGATTTTCTCCGGCACACGCATGCTCGCAAACGCCGGGCTGGTAGAGGGTACCTTAAGCACCGGCAATGCTGCGAATTGCGGTGACAACGTTGGCACGACACGGCGAGAATAGGTCTTATGCGCATAGGCACCGTTGCACAAAACACGCGTTATGCCGTTATGTTCACTGAAAAATGACTCAAAATCGTTGATTGCAACACTATCGGGCGAGATTGATGCATCCAGACTCCCTGCCCGGACACACTCAGCCAGCACATCCCACAGCGCAACACCGCTCGCCGCCAAAGCGTCACAGCGCGCCAGGTACGGTGCATCCGCCGGCACGCCAAATAGTGCTTCGGCGATCGGCCAGAACGCATTGCGCGGATGCGCATAATATTGATTGTCGGTGAGCGATTGCGTGCCTGGCATAGACCCCAGAATCAGTACGTGTGGCTGTGTGCCGACGATCGGCTCGAAGCCTGACACGGCTGCCAGCAGCGTCTTACTCATCGGTGCTTTTGGCGCGCGCGACCGGTAACCGCCAACCGTAGCGAATCGCCATAAATCGCAACGCGAAACACAACACGGCGCCAACGACCATGGCTGGCGCACGCGGCAAGTGCAGCGACACAGCAATCGCAACGACCAACGCACCCGCAATGGCGGCGCTGGCGTACAGCTCGGATCGCAGCACGGCCGGGACTTCGGCAACCAGCATATCGCGCACGATACCGCCGCCAATGCCGCTCAACGTGCCAAGCAAGATCGCCGTGGTCGGTGTCAGGCCATAGGCGAGCGCTTTGCTCGTACCTGAGACCGCGAACAGCCCCAGGCCCGCCGCATCAAACAGCTGCACCGGATTACGTAACCGCGGCGCGATGTCACCGTGAAAAAACACGATGAGTCCGGCGGACGTTGCGACCACCAGGTAGCGCCAGTCTGCGAGTGAGGCCGGCGGGATTGCGCCGATCAGCACATCGCGCACGATCCCTCCGGCAGTCGCTGCGGCAAATGACAATACCAGCACACCAAACAAATCCAACGACTTGCGAACCCCTAACGTCGCGCCGCTCATCGCAAAAACGAAGGTGCCGACGAGGTCGACATAGGGCAGCCAGGCAGAGGTAGGAATCATCGCGGCAGCGTAGCGCGGAACATCGGCAAAATCACCCTGAGATGCTAAAGGCTGTGACACGACGGCCGCTACCAGCCATACGGGTATGCGCATTGTGCACTGGGGTTAGGCATGCCCGACCGGTCAGGAGGATCAGGTGACGGCAAAACAATCATTCGGTCGGTATGAGATCAAGCGGGTGCTGGGCCGTGGCTCTCAAGGCAAGGTATATCTTGGCTACGACCCCGATTTGCAACGCTCTGTTGCGATCAAAATCATTACTTCAGGTCGTGCCGAATTTAATCAGACCGGCGATAACGGAACGCCGCTCGAAGCGCTAGTGTCGAGCAGACTGAAGCACCCCAACATCGTACCAATCTACGACATCGGCAAGTCCGAGCTCGGGCCTCACCTTGTGTTTGGCTACGTCGAAGGCAAACCGATGGCGTCCGAGCTCGCAACACGCAAGAAATTTGAGCTTGAAGAGGCTGTCGTGATGATGGCCGCTATACTCGATGCTGTCGCTACGGCACATACAAACGGCGTCCTACACCTGGATCTCGGGCCACGTAACATCATGTTGGACGACGCCGGCAAAGCTCAGATCATGGATTTCGGTCTTGCCCAGTTTGTGAATTTTGAACGCGAAGACTTGAGCCTTGCTACGGGCACGTTACGCTACATGGCACCCGAGCATTTTCTGCGTCAGGACCTTGGGCCATTCACCGACGTGTTCGCACTCGCATCAACCTTCTATGAAATGCTTGTGGGTGAACGTGCTATCCCTGGCGAGAACATTGAGACGATCCAACGCAACATTGTCAGCGTTGCCGTCAACTATGAAAAACTGACCGCGCTGCCGCACAGCGAGCACCTGATTCGATTCTTCAAAGGTGCGTTTGTTATGGACTATGAGCAGCGCTACCAAAATGCGGCTGAGATGCGCGAAGCATTCAATCTGTTTGTCACGGCCGCAGGTCTCGCCGACGCTGTTCGCGTTGACTCACCCAGTCACAGCACAATCGATTTCCTGTTGCGACGAATGCAGCATAAATCTGACTTTCCCGCTATTTCGAGCACACTGACAGACATTAACCGGCTCACCGGCGACGAAGGTGGCGGCTCAGCGGACAAGCTGGCGAATGTCATCCTGCGCGATATGTCGCTCACCAGTAAGCTTCTCAAGATGGCGAATTCGTCGTTCTATGGCTCGCGCGCGACCGAGGTGACCAGCGTGTCGCAAGCCGTGGTGCTGTTGGGCGTGCAACAAATTCGCATGGTGGCATCAAGCCTCACGTTGTTCGGACATCTCAAAGGCGATTCGGCCACGCTGCGCGACTCCATGTCGAAATCGTTCTTGAGCGGCTTGATCGCGCGCCATGTTGCCAAACGCGAAAGAATGCGCAATGCGGAGGAAGCGTTCATTGCTGCAATGTGTCAGAACCTGGGCGAAAATCTCGCGATCTTCTATTTCGATGAAGAACACGACGTCATCATGGAGCAACTACGTAACGACACGGCGGGCCGTGATGAGGCCGCGACTCATGTGCTCGGTGTCACCTTCGCAACGTTAGGTGCTGCTGTTGCCAAAATATGGGCATTGCCGACCTCGATCACCGATGCGATCGAGGGCATCAGCGACGACAGTCAGTTGACGCCAACCAACGATGATGAGCGCCTGCGTAACATCTCCGTATTCGCCAATGAGCTGTGCAATGTCTATTTCAGCAGCGCGCCAGAGACGATCACGGAGAAGCTCAATGTATTGTGTGAGCGCTACCAACCGACGACTCAAATGTCGCCGCACTACACGTTTCAGCTGTTTGCAGCGGCGTTCGAGAAACTCAAGCAGTTTGCGCCAATCTTCGAGATCAACGTCGGTCAAAGCGTCTTCCTGACGACGGTTGGCGATTGGTTGTCGATGCGCGAACGCGAAGTGGAAGCCGAAAAGGCTGCTGCTGAAGCTGAGGAGCAGCTAGCCAGCGCGGGCTGACCTGACGCCAGCAGAAGAAACCCAGTTTGGCATTAGCGCGTGACTTTAATAGAGTTAACGACTACCCGGCACATTCTGCCAGTCTGAGCGCTCCACGACGATGACCGAAACATCAAGATCAGCCACAACAGGCCGGTCCTTAAAACCCTTGCGCACGCTTTGGCCCTTTATACGCCCTTATCGTGGCACGCTTGCGTTCGCGTTATGTGCATTGCTCGTGGCGTCGGCGGCGATGCTAACGTTACCGATGGCATTCCGGGTTTTGATCGATCGCGGTTTTTCGGCAGGCGATGTCAGCACAATCAATGGCTATTTCAGCGGTTTTTTGATCGCGGCACTTATCTTTGGCGCCTTCGCTGCATTGCGCTTTTACCTGGTTACCTGGCTTGGCGAACGCGTCGTCGCCGACATCCGGCGCGATGTTTTTGCCCGTATCGTGAACATGGATCCAACCTTTTTCGAGGTCACGAAAACAGGCGAAGTACTGTCACGGCTTACGACCGATACGACGCTGGTGCAGAGCATTTCCGGCGTCAGTCTGTCGATAGCGCTGCGTTCAACGATCACGTTTACGGGCGCGCTCATTTTGTTGCTGGTCACAAATGTGCAACTAGCCGTCTACATGCTGCTGCTGATTCCATTAGTCATCGTGCCGTTGATCGCCGTCGGGCGACGGGTGCGCGGCCTATCACGCACAGCACAGGACCGCATCGCCGACACCAGCGGCATGGCCGAAGAGACGTTCAATGCAATCCAGACGATTCAAGCATTCGGCATGGAGCACAACCAGACGGCGCAATTCACGCAAGCTGTTACTGACAGTTTTGATGCTGGAATCGCACGTACCAAAGTCCGTGCGCTGATCAGCGCCCTGGGCATCATTCTCGTGTTCAGCGCCATCACCATCGTGCTGTGGCTCGGTGCGCGTCAGGTGATCGCCGGATCGCTGACGGGCGGTCAACTGAGTCAGTTCCTGTTGTACGCCGGTTTGGTCGGCGGTTCGGCAGCGAGCTTGAGCGAAGTATGGGGTGAGATCCAACGCGGCGCAGGTGCGATGGAACGACTAGCAGAGTTGTTGGATGCCCGACCGGCAATCACAGCGCCGGCGAACCCCGCCGCAATGCCATCCCCGTGTCATGGCACGGTAACCTTCAACAACGTGACGTTTCGCTACCCGTCACGCCCGGACGACAAAGCGCTTGATGATGTCAGCTTCACGATCGAGCAGGGCAAAACGGTCGCATTAGTCGGACCTTCAGGCGCTGGCAAAAGCACGACGCTGCAATTGCTGCTGCGATTCTATGATCCCGCTGCAGGATCGGTGTGCATTGACGGCATTGATGTTGCCAGTGTCACGCCACAAGACTTGCGTCGGCAAATCAGTCTGGTACCTCAGGACACAGGATTGTTTGGCACTAGTGCGCGCGAGTACATTCGCTTAGGTCGCCCCGACGCGAGCGATGACGAGGTCATTGCTGCAGCAAAAAGTGCCGCCGCTCATGAGTTCATCAGCGACTTGCCAGAAGGCTACGATTCATTCCTCGGTGAGAAAGGCATTCGCTTGTCTGGTGGCCAGCGCCAGCGTATTGCGATTGCCCGCGCACTGCTGAAGAACGCGCCCGTGCTGCTGCTTGACGAAGCAACGAGCTCTCTCGACGCACAGAGTGAGCGCCTCGTGCAAGGCGCACTCAATGAATTGATGCGCGGCCGCACCACGCTCGTCATCGCGCATCGACTGGCGACAGTGAAACAGGCCGACATGATTATCGTCATGGACAAAGGCGCGCTCATTGCCACGGGCACGCATGATGAACTGGTTGCCGGGAATCCGTTGTATGCGAAATTAGCGGCGCTGCAGTTCGGCACTTCAGGCGATTAGATCGACTGACCTTTCTTTTTCAACGATTCAATCAGCTCACGACGTTGCATCTCAGTCGTGTCACCGCCACCGAACACCAATGCACCTGACGAGAAACTGGTGCCAAAGCTCTCTGCCGTGTTGATTGCCTGACCGATTCCGGACAATAGATCTTCATCGTTCAATGACGATAGCGGATGAATGAACGTGCTCCACAGCATGCCTTGCGCAATCGCGTAGCGAGCGTCCAAAGCAGAATCGAAGTTGGCCTGCATCAGTCGGTAGAGCAGTGCTTCGTCGAGCTGAGCCGCTGGCATGATCGGAATAACCACACGCATGCGATCAGCCTGAGCATCAGTCACGATGGTCACGCCAAGCTCATTGAACGCAAACACAATCGCATTGCCATCGGCCTGATAGTCTTCCGCAATGCGGGCCACAATCGCTTCGATTCGCTCTGGCGTCATGGGATTGCCGTCTGCAGACGCAGCGTTTGAGTCAGTCGCCGACGTCGGGCTGCCGTTAGGCGCGGTACATGCAGATAGCGCTGTGAAAAGCACGGCCAGCAGCATCGCTTTGAACGTTCGCGGGTTCGTCAACATCATCTACCTCCATGATTCGTTCTTCACAGGTTACGCGCTCGCGCGCCGAGATACCTCACAAACCTATCCAAGGGTCATGCTGGCGTAACGGGTGCCTCAACGTGCTGGGTAGAGGCGTAAACCGAGGTATTTTGCTACCGTCTGTTAATGGCAAGGAACGGCACCAAGATCTCCATGCGTAACCTCGGCGCCAATCAAGCGCCCGGGCTCAATACCCCGCTATCGCTGCGCTTACTGCTCATCGCATGTCTGATCACGCTGGTCGCGCTACTGATGTTTGCGGTGGCACGACAACTCCAAGACGGCGCACCGCATTTTCGTTGGCTAGATGCGCTGGCTGCGGTCGCCTATGGCGCCGGACCCGTGATTGTCGCGACGCTCATAGCTGCGAACAGCGCTTGGAGTCGACTTGCCATCGTATCAACTGCAGCGGCAATCACTGTGCATGCTTGCGGCTCAATCAACATTTCTTCACCTATCGAACAAGGTGTGCCTCCCGCCTCTTTACTCTGCATCGCGCTCTTCGGCGGCGTTATCTATTGGCTATATCGGTCGCGAAAACTGCGCATTTATTACGCCATCATTGCGGCAAAACCGATACCGACAGATCTCGCCGATAGGGCAGACGTACTGCTAAGCCCCGGTGCTATCGAGCGCTGGGTGAGCCGGTTTTCCAGCAGCGCTGTCGCATGGCTTGAGTGGGTGCTAGTCGTGCTTATTTTCGGATTTGTTTACGTGAGCTTTTTCGCGCTTGAAAAGTACAACATCTAAAGCCGTTGGTGACTAAAGCTGCTCAGGCCTCACCGAAAAATGCTTTGGTCGCATCATCCATCGGATAGAACGCTTCAATTCGCAACTCA
>JBCBZK010000190.1:0-4794 GCA_039815365.1 Pseudomonadota bacterium
CAGAGCGCTTTGCAGCCATGCAGCGCGGCGATTTCTTGTGCCCGCCGAATACGCTTGACAAGTCATCCACAAATATCCATATTCCTATATCTTCGAAATCTTGCAGATATGCAGATGACGTGTTGTCATCATTGGAATAGCGAATGCCCAGTCGCCAACTTGTTGCCAAAGAGCTTGCTGACATCTTCAAGCTCATCGCACATCCGGATCGGATTCGATTGATCGAGGAATTACGCAAGTCCGAGTGCGACGTGAACACATTGGCCGAGCATCTTGAGCTGACCGGTGCTCGCGTGTCGCAGCATTTATCGCTGTTGCGGGCACACCGGGTCGTCGAAGAACGGCGAGAAGGCCGTCGCCATCTGTATCACTTGACCCAGCCGGAGATCGCGCAATGGATTGTCGCCGGTCTGGATTTCATCGAAGGACGGCTGGCGCCCTTGTCACCGTCCGCTATCCAAACCGCTCGTCAGCTCTGGTCCGAGGATGCTGCTGACGATGCGATCAACCCTTAAAACGAGTTATTCCGCAGCCTTGCGGCTGCATCCGGAGAATTTGAAATGAAGTTTTTTGATACATCCAACTTGCGCGGAGACATCTACGGTGGTCTCACCGCAGGCGTCGTTGCTCTGCCGTTAGCGCTCGCCTTTGGTGAAGCGTCTGGCGCCGGCCCGATTGCCGGTCTTTGGGGTGCCATCTTTGTCGGTTTCTTTGCCTCCCTGTTCGGCGGCACTGGCGCTCAGGTTTCTGGCCCTACCGGCCCGATGGTTGTTGTGTTCGCGGGTATTTTTGCCTCGTTGAGCGGCAACCTAGCGCTGATCTTTGCGGCTGTCGTCCTGGCGGGCGTGTTGCAGATTCTGTTCGGGGTGTTGAAGCTCGGTCAATACATCCGACTCGTGCCTTATCCCGTGATTTCCGGGTTCATGAGCGGCATCGGTGTGATTATTATCGCGCTGCAGACTTCGCGTCTGTTCGGTCATGAGCCGGAAGAGAAAGGTACGATTCCTGCTCTGGAGGCCATCCCCGGCGCGGTCATGGATCCCAACTTTGCGGCACTGATTATCGGTGTCGTCACGCTAGTGACGATTTTCTTCTGGCCTTCCAAGCTCGGCAAGATCATTCCTGGCGCCCTCGCGGCGTTGATCGCGGGAACGGTGCTGTCGTTCTTCCTCAAGGGCGCGCCGATTCTGGGTGACATTCCAACGGGTTTGCCCGCGTTCATTATGCCGGCGTTCTCGAGAGACAGCTTTGCGATCGTTCTGGAAGCCGCGTTCATCCTTGCGGTGCTAGGCGCGATCGATAGCCTGCTGACCTCTCTGGTCGCAGATAACATGACGCGTACTCGCCACGATTCGGACAAAGAGTTGATCGGTCAGGGTATCGGTAACACGATCGCCGGTCTGTTCGGCGCGATCCCTGGCGCCGGTGCAACGATGCGTACCGTTGTCAACATCAAAACCGGCGGCGAAACCAAAATCGCCGGGATGTTGCATGGTCTTGTATTGCTCGCGGTCGTGCTCGTGTTGTCGCCATTAGCCGCACAGATTCCACACGCTGTGCTAGCAGGTATTCTGGTCAAGGTCGGTTACGACATCATCGACGTGAACTACCTCAAGCGCGCACACAGAGGCCCGCGTTGGGATCTGGCACTGATGGCGATGGTGTTATTGCTCACCGTCTTTGTCGATCTCATTACTGCCGTACTTGCCGGTGTTGTCATGGCGGCATTGGCATTTGTGAAGCAGCTCGCCGACGAGCAGTTGCGGGCATTTGGTAAAGGCACACCGACAGTAACCACCGAAGAAGAGAAAGCACTGCTCGACTCTGCGGAAGGTCGCGTGACGCTGTTCGACTTCGGTGCACCGTTGTCGTTCGGCGCAGCAGCAGATCTTGGCTTGCAGGTTCGCCAGCATGTAGAAGACAAGACCAACGCAATGGTGCTCGACTTCTCTCGAGTGGCTTTCATTGATGTGTCAGGTGCGCGCGCGGTCGAGACGGTGGTCTGCGATGCACGTCAGGCTGAGCAAGTCGTGTTTGTGACCGGGATGAGAGATTCGGTTCGCAAAGTGCTGACAGCGATGGGCGCGGATCACTGTTTGCCTACCGACACCAACTACGAAGAGCGCACTGACGCGATTCGCGCGGCTGTTGAGCTTGTGACCGGCGGTGGCGGCGGTGCGAAGCCAGTGTTGGCACAAAAGGCTGATTAACGTTTGTGACACTTGGTGGGCTGGCATAACAGCCAACGCACGAGGCAGCGTTAGAGAGACAAGGGTCCGGCTGGAAACAGCCGGACCCTTTTTTTGTCTGCTAGGCGCAGTTTTGTCTGCTAGGCGCAGTTTTGTCTGCTAGGCGCAGTTTTGTCTGCTAGGCGCAACTTTATCCGAGAGGCGCCGCGCCGCAAACGGTAACCGAAATCAGCGCTTGTGCTCCGGGCTATGGAAGCCTGACTTACATCCGGCATCCCATGCTTCGGGCTGATTGCCGTGCGCCGGAATGCCACCGGCATCCTTGAGCATGCGCGCTAGATGCAAACAGTTCCAAACGAGGAACGTGGTGTTGCGGTTGGTAAAGTCATTTTCCGGTCCGCCGGAGCCTTCATCGCGATACGACGGTCCGGGCCCGGCCTCGCCCATCCAGCCCGCGTCGGCCTGCGGCGGCACGGTGTAGCCAATGTGCGAGAGTGAGAACAAAATGTTCATCGCGCAGTGCTTTACGCCATCTTCGTTGCCGGTGATCAGCGTCGCGCCAACCTTGCCGTAGTCACGGTACTGACCTTTGTCGTTGAAGTCGTGCGTATAGCCATACATGCGTTCCAGCACGCGGTTGCACACCGAGCTTTTCTCGCCAAGCCAGACGGACGTGCCAATAATCAAAATATCGCACGCATCAATCTTCTTCTGAATGTCCGGCCAGTCATCCTTGCCGTAACCATCGCGGCCGGCGTAGTCATGCTCGAGCCCTGCGGGAATCTCAAAATCCACTGGTCGAATGATCTCGCTCTTTACACCGTTAGCCGTAAAGATCTGTTCGGCAACTTGCAGCAAGCCCTCGGTGTGCGAGAGTTTGGGGGAACGCGTCAGCGTGCAGTTGAGCATCAATACGCTTAAGTCGTCGTAGCGCGCTGGTGGCAGGCTGCATTGTTCTTTGGTGATTTTGTTCAGTTGATCTGTCATCGAATGTTCCCCATAGCAGTGTGATGCGTCAAAAGTACGGCAGAAGACCAGCGGCGACCACAAAAATTTCGACGATAGCAGGGCGTTCCTGCTCAGCTCGCTTCGGCTAGCGGTGTCCCTTTGTTGCCAATATTCAACGTCGGGGACGTCTTGAAAACCAGTTTCGTGACGGCGAGCGCACAGCTCACGCAGAAGATCAGCGTGACAAACATCAAGTGGATGTAGTGAATGCCGTACTGCTGCTCGACAAGGAACACGCCCGCGCCATACAGCAGGACGCCGGAGACGACCGCTATGATCGCCGCTCGGTAGTCGACATCATTGAACAGCAGCCCGACCACAAACGCGGACAGGATCGGCATGCTCAGTAATCCGTAGAGTTTCTGGATCAGATTGATAATGCTGTCCGCCTGTTGGTAGGCAGGCACTAACGCCAGTCCGATAATGACAATGGCGAGCGAAATGATTGCGTTCAGCCGCTTAACGTTAGGCTCAGCCGAAAAATACTTTTCGTGGATATCACACACGTACAACGCGGTGGATGAGTTCAAGACGCTGTTGAACGTCGTTAGCACGGCTGCTGCGATCGCCGCGGCGAACGCGCCTGACAGGAACGTGGGCAAGACGTCGCCGACGATACGGCCGAATGCCGCATCACCGATATCGCCGTAGAGTTTGTAAGAGACGATGCCGGGCAGCACGATCATCGGCGGTACCAGGCAAAAGCGGATCACCGCTGCTGCGAAGACGCCTTTCTGACCTTCTTTCAAAGACGGCGAGGCCATCGCGCGTTGTGTAATGGTCTGGTTAGTACCCCAGTAAAACATCTGGATGAAGATCATGCCGGTGAGCAAGGTGTGCCACGGGATCGGCGAGCTGTTGTCGCCGATCATCGTCAGGCGTTCGGCCGGGATACCGCTGAAGTCGAAATTGATCGCTTTGAGCGCAAGAAACACGACCAACAAGCCGAGCGACATCAGCAACACACCGCTATACGCATCTGAAACGGCAACGGCGCGCAGGCCGCCGAACACTGCATAGGCCATACCGACAACGGCAAAGGCCGCCGAGATCACCATTATCGGCAAGTCAACATTGAACATGCTTTGCATGAACAACGAGCCGCTGTAGAGCACCGCCGGAATGAAAATGCCGATGTTGCCCAACAGGAACAGGGTGCCGATCAGCGCACGAATGTGATGGTTGTTATAGCGTTTTTCGAGCAGCTCTGTGGTCGTCGTGCATTGGTGCTTGTAGTAGATCGGCAGGAATACCTTGGCAAGGACGATGAGTCCGGCGACCGCGGCAAACTCCCACCAGGCGAGCAGTGCCATCTGGTTGCCGTTCATGCCAACAAGTTGATCCGTGCTGAGATTGGTGAGCGTGATTGAGCCCGCGACGAAGATCCACGACAGACCGCCGCCGGCAAGAAACACTTCTTTATTGCCGTCGACCGCACCTGGTGGGCGCTTGCGAGCCGCGGCTCTGCAGTGCAGGAACGTCATGAATGCGATAAACGCGGTCAGAAGGATAAAGACGAAAAGCTGCACAGTCATCAAATTGCCCCTATTTGGTGCGTGGCGAGGGGCGAATTCGACGATGGCTGTCTTTTTTTTCG
>JBCBZK010000017.1:0-39558 GCA_039815365.1 Pseudomonadota bacterium
GAAACAGACCTACTCGGCGAGCCCGATTGGGTCAATATAGACAGTTTTCCCTTACGCTGGATGATTAACCAAGGACGCCTCGAGGAAGACATGACTGTGAAGCCGATCAGCGCTTCGTTACCACCGGAGATCGTGATGTTGTCTGTAGCCGTCAAAGTGATCTGACCGCGAGACGTTGTCGCCGTACCAGTGGTATCAGCAGCAACAGTTGTCGTTGTCAGACCACCGGCTGGAGCTGTACCTGCCAATGTCTGAGCGATCACGATGTCACGACCGTCCACAGCGCTGAAGGTCACGTTAGTACCATCAAACGACGCAGTAACGCCGGTGTCGTTAGCGAAAAGATTTACGCGATCAGCGAAATCAGAACCTGTAATGGTCAAACCACCACTGATGTCTTCCGCGGTAAACACGGCTTCACCGTTCACTGTCAATGAGTACGTCTCGTCGCTGTTATCCGCGGCACCCTCATCAATCGTCGTGAACGCACTGACTGCGGTCGTTTGTGCCGTCGCGGTCAAACCCGTGACACCTGATGCATTGATTGCTGCGACCTTATCCTGTGCACTAGCGGATTCTGAAACGCCGATTTCCGTTGGCGTTGCGCTACCGACACCAATGCTCAGCTGACCTGCAGCAATTGGGTTAGCGTCGACGGCTGCGCCTTCGAGCGATGCGATCTGGCCGATTTGCGACGTACGAACGCCGGTGGTCAACGAGACGTTAATTTTCTCACCAACGTTAGCGCCAACCTGGAAGGCTGCGTTACCAAAAGTACCATCAAGTACTTTCAGACCGTTGAATGAGGTTTGCGAAGCAATCCGCTCGACTTCCGCCAAACGCTGCTGTACTTCTTCGTCCAGTGCTGCGCGGTCAGAACTTGAGTTCGTCGCGTTAGCAGACTGTACTGACAGCTCACGAATTCGCTGTAAGTTATTGGTCAACTCGCCCAGCGCGCTTTCAGCGGTCTGTGCAAGAGAGATACCGTCACTCGCGTTACGAACCGCCTGGTTCAAACCGCGAATCTGGGTGGTAAAACGTTCTGAGATCGCAAGACCTGCCGCATCATCTTTTGCACTGTTGATGCGAAGACCTGTCGACAAACGCTCCAATGATGTCGTCAAGAGACTCTGCGACCGGCCAAGGTTACGCTGAGCATTCAATGACGCTACGTTGGTGTTAATTGACTGTGCCATTTTTTGAAACTCCTAAGTGTTCAACGACCGGTGTATTCATCGCCCGGCCCGAATCGCAATGCATGAAAAGAAGATAGATCAATTGCGCTTCAACCCCTGTAGCGGGAGCCGCGAAAGTTTCTTGAGTGCTTTTGTGCAGCGACTATAGAGTTTTCAAAAAGTGACAATTCACGTCACTTTGACTTTACCGCCACAGACGAAAAGTGTGCAGACGGTCACAAAACCATTGCCGGGCAGGACGGCTTCGTCGCAGTCACAAGAACCGCGAGGATAGCGACGATCAGAGGAAGTTAAAGAGCGACAGCGATTGCACGCGAATAAACGATTGCTGCGCCGCTTCCAACGCAGAAGACTGCTGCGCCAGCGATGAGATAGCGGCTGCGTAATCCAGATCTTCGATATCTGCCAGCGAGCTTTGCAACACGAGCTTGGTACCTGCATTGATATCAAGCTGGGTTTCAGCCACTGACAAACGCGCACCAATCGCAGTGCGCGCTGTGAGCACTTTATCGATTGATTGATCCAAGGCGTTCAAACCACGATTGATCGAATTGTCGGTTGTCGCCCGGGATGCAGGGTTATCTGTGCCGTTCTCCAACGCAATCGCAAGGTTGGTCAGCGCTGAAAACACATCGGTGTTGGGGCTTGGGTCGACAGCGAAGTTATCGCCAATCGCGGGGGCACCCTCAATGGAAACACTGATACCGTTGAACGTGATGCTGTCACCATCTGTATAGCTACCACTGGTGACCAACACACCGCCATCGTCGCGCACCTCATAGGCATCAGTCGCCGTAAAAGAGATCGCGTAGCGCTCGTACGCATAGCCAGGCACGTCTGATGCGGAGTCGTTAAGAATGACACCCGTGCCAGTGTTTGCTGCATCTGAGGTCGCCAACAATTGACCGTTGCCTTCGCGGATCCGGCCGAATATCGCATCTCCCGGGTCACTATCCGCGAGTTGACGTGATGCTGAGACCTGAACAACACGCTGACCCTGATCACCGTTGTAGGTAAACGTATCACCCGAACGCGTATAGGGTTGGGTGCCTGTCTGGAATCCTGAAAACAAGTACTCATCAGTCGCATCTCGGGTATTAGCCAAAGACAACGCCTCGAGCACACTCTGGCGCAACTCCTCAGCAATGAACCCGCGTGTTTGTTGATCCTGCGTCGCATTCGCTGCCTGCAATGTCAGCTCGCGTGCGCGCTGTAGCAAGTTCGTGTAATTGGTCAGTGTCTGCTCTTCGAGTTGCAAACGACTCTCAGCAAGTGACGTGTTGCGCTGGTACTGATCAATCGTTTCGACAGATTGTCGATAGTCCAACAAACGCGCAGCGGCAACGGGATCGTCAGACGGTCGTTGGATCCGCCGACCAGTCGCGATTTGTTCCTGTATATCAGTCAGACCGGTCTGTAATCGCTGCAGATTGGCAATACTATTGTTAAAAAATGCTTGAGTCGAAACACGCATGGTGAGGTCCTGTTAGCGACGCGTTGCCGCGAGCAACGTATCGAATAGAGTACTGGCGACACTGATCACTTGGGCGGCAGCCTGGTAGGACTGCTGGAACCGAATCAGCTCCGCGGCCTCTTCGTCCAAATTGACCCCGGATGCTTCCTGCAGCCGGTTCTGCGCACTTTGAAACACGATAGATTGGGCAGTTGCGCTGGATTGCGCCTGACCTGTCACACTACCGATGCGTGACACCAATTGGCTGTAATTCTCACTAATGCTGAGCGTGCCGTCGCGCAGGATTTGCTGTGACTGTGTTTGTCCCAGCAGCAGCGCGTTGCGGTTATCGCCTTCCGCGCCAGCGTTGGCAACGATGTCGAAGCGGTCCCCTGCAGCCGGCGTTCCGGAAATTTCAAAATCAACACCATTCACGTTAATCGGCGTGCCAGGCGCAAACGTGGCCGTCGGACCGCTATTGATCTGATAGGTCGTCGCAGTCAGGAATGTAATGTCACTACTGTTCAGAATTGACGGATTAGTGATGTCTGTGACCGCGCCATTGTCAATGGCTGCATTGCTCACATTCGCCGCTGCGGCAGTAGCCCGCACTGGGCCGGCTGCTGCGAACGCGCGTCCATCACGCGCTTCCAATTGGAATCCCGTCAACGCGCCAAGGGTCGGCTCGACGCTGAAACGATCACCTGCCGCAGCTGTACCTGTCACTTCGATACTGAGCCCACCAGCCCGGAACGGATCTGCAGAGGTGCCGCTGCCTGTCAGTGGGAGCTCATCGCCGCTGTCGGTCAGGAACAATCGGAAATCAGTCCCGTCACTGATGAGTCGGTACTCTGAATTCTGGACGGCACCAAGATCATCGATCGTCACTGTTAGCTGCGCATTACCGCCATTCGCTGCAGAATTTGATACACGTGGCGCTGCAACGCTAAAGATATCGGTGCCAAAGTTGCCTTCGCTATCAAGCCCTTGCGCATTTTGTTCATTGATCGCGCTACTCAGCGCGAGCGCCGATGCACCGAGCGTACGCCGCGCCGGATCGAGGATATCGCTTTGAAAATCCAGCAAAGCGCCGATTGAACCTCCCGATAGCAAGTCCTGCGCCGGTGTTGTGCCGGTCAAACCAACGTAGACGACCTCGCTGCGCGTTGGATCGAATTCTGCCTGCTGAACGGCTAAAGTGAAGTTATCGCTGCCGACGACCAGTGTCTGACCGTTGCCGATAAACAAGCTGACTGCACCTTGCTCGTTCTCCACCACCGTGACGTCGACCCGTTCGCTGAGTTCGCGAATCTGGTTGTCACGACGATCAAGCAGATCGTTGGGCGCGTTGGCAATTCCAGCATCCGTGATGCTTTGGTTTAGTTGCGCAATCGACTCTGCCAGCTGGTTGATTTCAACCACATTCTGGCTAATTGCCTGCGTCGTCTCCGTGTCTATCGCTCGCAGTCTCTCGTCCAGTGACTCGAATCGGGCGACAAGATTCCCTGCCTCGGCGAACAGCGCATCGCGCGATGGCGATGCCGGGTCAGCAGCAAAATCCTGTATCGCGCCGTAAAACTGTGACAACGCGGGCGACAGCCCGGCGTCGGGATCTGCGAGCAGGTCATCTACCCTGCCTGCGAAAGCGGCGAGTGTCGAAAAGCGCGCGGCAGACGAGCCTGCTGTGCGTACTTGATCCGACAAGAACGCGTCAAAGCTGCGATCAATGCTACTCACCGTAACGCCGCGACCCTGAAAACCAATACCGACGAACTGGGGATCACGGGCCTGTAACGACACGCGCTGGCGGCTATAGCCCTCGGTGTTAACGTTGGCAATATTGTTACTGATTGTGTCCAGCGAACGGCGAAACGCCCCTAGCGCACCGGTACCAATACCAAAAATAGTCACAGACGGTTACTCCCGTTTTGCATGAGTGTGCGACCGCGCATGTTGCTATTGCGCACGACCGGTTAGCGACGCCAAATCGTATTCCTTGAGTGCCACTAATGCGTCGCGCATCGTTGTACTGGTGGCTACTCGTTCAATTTTCTCGGCATATTGCGGGTCAGTGGCATAGCCTGCGCTTTGCAAAGCAGCACCGAACTGCGTGACGTCGTCGCGTGCGCCAATCACCGATGCGTAGCGTGGCGCATCAGCGATAAAGTGTGTGTAGTCGTCAAAAGCCGCACCAAGTGATGGGTAGCTGCGAAAGCTCTCGTTGCGTTGTTGCATCGAGCCTTGCTCATATTCCAGCGTCGCCTGATTGACACGCTCGCCAGACCACTGATCGCCTGCCTTGATGCCGAACAAATTCAGACTATTGGCGCCTGACGCGTCCGACATGACCCGTTTTCCCCAACCGGTTTCTAGCGCTGCTTGCGCGATGATGGCAACCGGACTGACGCCAAGCTCGCTGGCTGCTTTCTTGGCAAACGGCAAGACATCAGCAACGAAATCCGCCGGTTTCTCCCAACTATTAGGGTACTCGGCACGTCGCGTCTTAGCCGCGCTGACGGCCGGTGTTTGTTGCTGCGTTCCACCCAGCTGTCGCACGATCATCTCAGCCAAACCAATTCCTGGTCCGCTCGCAATGTCGGTAGCAACCTGCTGATCGAACATATCGCGAAACAATTCTTGACCGCCGCTTTCCGGCAACAGGGCGTCGCCGAAACTCGCATCTCGCATGCTTTGCAGCATGCGTTGCAGAAACAATGCCTCGAACTGTTCCGCGACTTTGTTCAGCGCGTCATTGTGATCATCGGCATTGCCGGCGGTCGCTTGTGCTCGCAGGCTTGCGAACTGGCTGAAATCGGTTGCGCTGACCATCGTATCGCAGGGCTATATAACAAGGAGTTCGGCGCGCAGTGCGCCGGCTTGCTTCAGTGCTTCAAGGATCGCGACCAAATCGCCTGGCGCCGCGCCTACCTGGTTCACCGCCTGAACAATCTCATTCAGGCTGGTACCGGGAGCGAACAGGAACATACGATTATCTTCCTCTGCGACGCTGACGGAGGATTCACTCGTCAGAACAGTATCACCGACGCCGAATGGCGCTGGTTGACTGACTAACGGGCTTTCGCTGATCGTGACCACCAGTGAGCCGTGCGCTACCGCCGCCGGCGACACAACCACATTGGCGCCGATGACGACCGTGCCAGTGCGCGAATTAATAATCACTTTAGCCGCAAGCGGTGCAGGTTCAACGTCTATGTTCTCTAGTACGCTGACAAAAGAAGTGCGCGCGCCGGGGCGTTGCGGTGCGTTTACGCGGACGCTAACAGCGTCCAGCGCTTCTGCAACACCCGCGCCCATCATGTCGTTAATGGCCGCGGACATGCGATGCGCCATCGTAAAGTCCGGCGTGTTCAGGTTCAGCATCACAAACGCGTGCTCATTGAATTGCGCTTTGACGGCGCGCTCGACGCTAGCGCCATTCGGGATGCGCCCGGCGCTTGGAATGTTCACCGTGATTCTTGAACCATCTAAACCTTCGCCGCCAAATCCGCCCACAATCAAGTTGCCTTGGGCGACCGCATAGACGTCCCCGTCAATACCGCGCAGCGGCGTCATCAACAAACTGCCACCACGTAAGCTCTTGGCGTTACCGATGGAGGATACGGTAACGTCGATCGACTGCCCGGGCTTCGAGAATGCCGGTAGATCCGCGTGAACCGACACCGCGGCAACGTTTTGAACCTGCGCGGTGACGCCCTCAGGAATCGTAATACCGAACTGCGACAGCATGTTTTCCAAACTCTGGATCGTAAACGGCGTCTGAGCTGTCTGGTCGCCAGTACCGTTGAGCCCAACCACCAGACCGTAGCCAACAAGTTGGTTATCGCGAACGCCGGCAACATCAGCCAAATCGCGAATCGTGTCAGCATCCGCTACCCGGGTAGACATCAGAACGACTAATAGCGTGAGCCCGAACAAGGCGACCCATCTCGATTTACGTATCACGATAAGCGCTCCATCCTAGTTCGGAAACCAGGCGGATTGAACGAAACGTTGCAACCAACCCATTTTGTTAGCAGCGGCCAGAACGCCTTTGCTGCTGTAAGTGATTCGTGCATCTGCAACGCGACTGGATGCCACGCTATTGTCAGGCTCTATATCGAACGGTCGGATAATGCCTGACAAACGAATAAACTCATCACCTTGATTCAGCGTCACCCATTTCTCACCACGAATGACCAAATTGCCGTTAGCCAACCGGTCTACAACAGTCACGGTAATGTCACCGTCCAGGCTGTTACTTTGCGCGCTGGTACCCTCACCGTTGAACTGCGAGGAACCGCTTAACGTTGCAGACAGAATCTCGTTACCGTTGCGTGTCACGTTCTGACCCAAAACGCTAGGACTGGCAAAATCCGCACTGCTCGATTTGCCGGCTGTCGTGCTCGACGACTTTGCTGCAGTGGTGTTTTCCTGTAAGCGAATCGTCAGGATGTCGCCAACGCGATGCGCTCGCAAATCCTCAAACAGGCGTACATCCAGGTCGGCTTGGTAAATCGCCCCGTCTTCTGCAGGCGCGGCGGCCGCGATAACCGGCGTTGGTGGCGAGAAGTCCGGACCACGCATCATGTTGACCACACATCCGCTTAACAGCAATGGCGACAAGAGCAGTAAATATCTGTGTTTCATCTGACTTCTCGCGTTACAAGTTGTTGGTGAGGAACTGCATCATCTGATCGTTCGTCGATATCGCCTTGGAATTCATTTCGTAAGCGCGTTGCGTCTCGATCATATTGACCAGCTCTTCCACAACATTGACGTTTGAACCTTCAAGGGCACCTTGCTGAATAGAGCCGAGCCCGTTCAGCCCCGGTGTACCGGGCTGGGGCGCACCGCTGGATGCCGTTTCGACGTAAAGATTCTCTCCACGCGGTTGCAGACCGACGGGGTTGATAAAATCGACTAACTGAACCGATCCGACCTGAGTAGGAGACGTCTGGCCGGATAGCTGCACCGTGACCACTCCGTCATTGCCAATCGTGATTGACTGTGCGGCAGCTGGGATCGTGATGGCCGGTTGCACGCTATAGCCGCTAGAGGTCACCATTTGACCCTGCGCATTCCGACTAAAGCTGCCGTCTCGCGTGTAGGCCAATTGTCCATCAGGTAACAACACCTGGAAAAATCCGCGACCCAGAACAGCCATATCGAGCGCACTGTCGGTTTGTAAGATGCCACCCTGCGTGTGCAGCTGTTCGGTCGCGACGACGCGAACCCCTGTACCAACGTTCAAGCCTGTCGGCAGTGCCGTATCCTGCGACGTTTGCGCGCCAACTTGCCGTCGGTTCTGATAAATCAGATCTTCGAAAACAGCGCGACCGCGTTTAAAACCCGTCGTGTTGACGTTAGCGAGGTTGTTGGAAACAACCGTCATCTTGGTTTGTTGTGCATCGAGGCCGGTCTTCGCAACCCATAGAGCTTGGTTCATCTTATTTCTCCGTTAGCGCATGCGCAGTAGCGCAGCTGCTGAATCCGCATTTTCTTCGGCGGTTTTGATCGCTTTGACCTGCATTTCGTAGTGACGTGCAAGACCGATCATGTTGACGAGTGCATCTGCCACATTGACGTTGCTGCTCTCTAACGCCCCGGGCGTTAATTTGACCGTGGCGTCAGCATCAGAGACCGCCGCATCCTTGCGGCGAAACAGGCCATCATTGCCCTTCTCCAATTCTGAAAGTTCCGGATTTACAAGCTTGATCCTGTCGACCGTTGCCTGAATTTGTGGACCCTGACCTAACGGCGTGACTGACACAGTACCGTCAGGTGCAATCGTCAAACTGGCGTTTGGCGGAATGGCTACTGGTCCACCATTGCCAATGACAGGATCACCTTTTGCAGTCAATAGCTGACCGACACTGTTGACGCGCAAATCGCCTGCACGCGTGTACCCTTCTGATCCGTCAGCTGACTGAACGGCAAAGAATCCGTCTCCTGCAATCGCAAGATCGAGATCGCGCCCGGTGGTCATCGTCGTACCTTGCGCAAAGTCGGTTCCATAACGTTCGTTCACCGCATTCACGCGAGTCGCGCGTCCTGGCCCTTGCACCTCGACCGATGAGAATCCGTGCAAGTCCGCACGGAATCCGGTCGTTGACGCATTCGCCAAATTGTTGCTGTTGACGGTTTGGGCAATTTCCGTTTGCCGCGCCCCGGTCATTGCGATGTAGGCCATCCTGTCCATAGCGTTACCCTGTGCTACTGCGAATCAGATACGTGAATTACCGACGAATATTAATGACGGTCTGCGTCACAGTGTCGGCCGTTGAAATCATCTGTGCATTTGCCTGAAAGTTTCGTTGCGCCGTGATCATATTCACCAGCTGCGCCGTTAGGTCGACATTCGATGCTTCTAGCGCACCTGCCTGAATCAAACCAAAGCGCGCGGTACCGGCATCACCCAACGCAGCATCACCCGATTGAAACGACTCAGCCCAGTTTGTGTCACCGTCTTGCTGCAAACCCTGAGGGTTAACGAACGTGGCCAATGCAAGTTTCCCAAGCGACGTTGACTGTCCATTCGTAAACTGTGCAAACACAACGCCCGTCGGACTCACTTCCAAACCCGTCAGTCGACCCGTCGTAAATCCATCCTGCGTTACCGAGTTCACACCGAAGCTCTCACCAAACTGCGTCGTGTCAACAAAGCGCAAGTTCAGATCCAGTGGATCAGCACCGTTCCCAGGGTCGTAGGCAGCAAGCGCGATTGCACCACCGACGGGCAGGGTCAAGCGGCCGTCCGATCCAAACTCAAACGGCTGCGCGGCACCGACGACGTTACCGTCAATCGTTGTTTGCACCGTCCATTCGTTAGGGTTCGCGCCTTTGATGAAATACGACGTCGCTGTGTGCGCTGCACCTAACGTGTCGTAGACCGTTACCGCAGTCGTGTAATTGAAGCTTGATGCGTCATCGGGGTCGAACACCGGGTTGATTGGCTGCGTTTCATTCGCAGGCAAGTTAATGCCAAACGACACGTTCTCTGACGCGTTCGGCGGGTTCGCACCCGTGTTGAGCTGCAAGTCTGTCAGGTTACCGGTATTGAACAAGCCGTCTGCGCCAACCGGGTAGGACTGCACTCTCAGGCCGTTGGTGTTTACAACAAAACCATCGCGATCGACACTGAAATTACCGGCCCGGGTGTACAAACGCTGCCCGCTGTCGCTCAGCACGAAGAAGCCTTCGCCGGAAATCGCAAGATCAAGACTGTTTTCAGTGAAGTCGATATTGCCCTGTGTGAACTGCTGTGAAATGCCGGCAAGACGAACACCACTACCTGCCTGGCTAGTACTGACACTTTGGGCACCCACGGCAAAAACCTCGGCGAACTGCGCGCGAGAGCCTTTGAAGCCGGTCGTGTTGACGTTAGCGATATTGTTCGCGGTTACGCCGAGATCTGAGGACGCGGCATTCAGGCCGCTCAATGCAATACGAAATGGCATACGAAATGCTCCTTACAAGAATCTAATTGAAAATCTGGCGAACGTCGGCGAACGAGAACGTTCCGAGTGCGGCACTGTTAATCGTGACCCCACTGCCGTTGCGACCTAGCGTTACGCTGTCCACGTTGGTGAGTACCATCGTTGGCACACTTTCGACCTGGTCGGCGCGTTGCACACGAGCATTAAACTCGTAGATGCCCGCGGCAGCGGGTGAACCATCTGCATCAAGCCCGTCCCATGTAAAACCACTGTTTCCAACCTGACGCACGCCGAGATCTATGGTGCGTACTAACTGACCGCTAGCGTCGATAACATCGACGCTCACGCTGCCGCTTGCGCTATCAATTTCGACAGCACCCGACACAGGGTCGCTGCCGTTAGTACGCACGAGTTCCGATGCAACGAGCACATTACGCCCGACGAGCGACGAGGCCTGCAGCGCTTGATCGCTGTAAATACTGCTTGAGAAATCCGAAAAAGCCGTTTGCAGTTCCTCGATGCCGCTGGCCGTTGAGAACTCCGCAAGCTGACTAAGAAAATCGCCGTTCTCCATCGGTTCGAACGGGTCTTGATTCTCAAATTGAGCGAGCATGAGCTCGAGAAACTCTGTTTGCCCAACGGATTGGGTTTCCGGCTCAAGAGGCGTGGGTGAAGTGAGGCCCAGATTTTGTAGCTGAGCGAGACTGTCAGTGGTATTCATGACGATTGCCTTTGGTTACGAGCGACCCATCGAGAGCGTCTGTGTCAGAAGCTCTTTCGTGGTGTTCATGATTTCGATGCTGGATTGGTAGGAGCGGGAGGCCGATAGCATATTCACCATCTCCTCAACCGTATTGACGTTACTGACATAGACGTTGCCATCCGCATCAGCCTCCGGGTGGTCTGGCGCGAAACGTTGCGCCAACGGTGCATCGCTTTCGATAATCTTTGTCACATGCACACCGAGCGCACTGCGCTCGGCGCCGAGCAAAGCGCCGAAGCTGCTCTCGCTGGTGCGGAAAATCGGTTGCCGGGAGCGATAGACCTTAGTCGGGTCACCGTTAACGCTATCGGCATTGGCAATGTTGCTAGCGGTCGTGTTGAGGCGCGTCGACTGCGCCGCCATTGCCGATCCTGCGATGTCGAATACTCTATTCAAGGCCATTATGAGCCTCCTCGGATTGCCAGTTGCAATCCTGATATCTTGCGATTGATAAAACTCAACGACGCCTGGTAACCCACAACGTTGTCTGCGTACTGAGCCTGTTCAATATCGGTTTCAACCGTGTTCCCATCAACGGAAGGTTGTGTCGGCACGCGATACGCCAACGACACACGTGATTCGAAGAGACTGTCGTTTACCGGGATGTGATTGACTTGCGTCGTCGTCAGTCGCAGCGGCTGATCAAATTGCTGCCCCGCCATCGCAAGCTGGTAATCGAAGTCGCGCGCTTTGAAACCCGGCGTATCGGCGTTGGCAATGTTGTTGGCAAGCACTTCTGTTCGTTCTGCACGCAGCGATAGTGCTTTAGCATGTTGTGCGAATGGATCTATGTTCATCTGCAGCCACCTCCGTGTGCCGTTGTTCGAACGTGTCGTCCACCTAGGTCAAAGCAAAGCCTGTGCCAGAAAATCTTAAGTCGTTGTTTTGTTTTTTTATTTTCGAAATACGGCGCTACAGCAATAGCGCGAACGGCAAGTCGTTGCCCATGACATCGGCGAATCATTGCCGTAGCGTCAAGTGTCTGGCGCAACGCGCGCAGGTTATCGATGGCACAGCATTTGCAAACAATAAACTGACGCTGTCGTTAGCGACCTACATCGCACAGAAACAGCACCAACGAATGCGGGCTGTCCGTGCAAACGCAGTCCACCACTGACTTACACGCCGGCAATGAGGAACACGGTCAATGCAAACAGGTACTGACAGAATTTTGACGATGTTGGCGTTAGCGCTGTTTTTGTGGCCAACCATTGTGCATGGTCAATGGGAATCAACCGAAAACATCAAGCAGACGGCAGAGAGATTTGTGCTCGCGGATATTGATGAGGACCCTGGCGATATGAGCGTCAGCGCGACCACGCCAGATGCACGCTTGCGTCTGCGTGCATGTTCTGCGCCACTGACAGCCAGTTATCTTGGACGTCGTAGCGGCAGTCGGGCCACAGTAAAAGTCGCTTGTACCGGCACAATGGCGTGGAAAATTTATGTGCCAATCAACATCGAACGATTTGCGCGTATTGTCGTCGCAACACGTAACCTGCCTGCCGGTCACGCGCTAACCAGCGATGACGTGCGACTCGAGCGACGCAACATAACGGACAGTGCACAGCACTTTCTTACTGCGACAGACCAGGCGATCGGTCAGCTTGTGCGGCGTGCGCTCGTCGCAGGCGCACCGCTCACTGACAAGACAACAAAGTTAAGAGACAGCGTTGAGCGCGGACGGATCGTTACGCTCACAGCCGAGCGCTCCGGAATTTTGATACGAATGGCAGGCACAGCATTGAACAATGCGGCGATCGGTCAGCGGGTGAGCGTCCGCAATAACAGTTCGGGGAAAGTCGTAGAAGGTGTGGTTAGCGACGCCGACGAGGTGCGTGTGACCAGCTTCTGACCGAGCACCGACAATAATTGCTGTTTACGGCTAAAGTTCGTCAAAATGTCGCCGCTAGCACAACTAACAGATCAAAACAGTTTAGAGGGACTCAGGTCATGTCTAATGACATCGACGGCATTTCGCCGAACAATTTAAGCAAAATCGCCGAAACTTCGGTCAATCGAAAGGTCGACGGCAATCGCAACGATCAAGCGCCGCAAACCGAGCAACGCGACAGCGCTAAGCCCGATACCGTTGCACTGACGGACAGTGCGCGAGCTTTGGAGCGCGCTGAGAGCAAGCTCAGTAGCGCCGCAGTGGTAGATACGCAGCGTGTTGATAGCGTACGTGCTGACATCGACAACGGCACTTACAAGATCGATGATCAGGCGATCGCAGACAAAATTCTGCGCAGCGATCAGGAACGTGGGTAGCATTCGATGAGCAACGCGGCCATGCAGCAGCGTAGCGCGCAACTGCGCGACATCCTCATCGAAACGCAACGCTCTTGCGAGCGTTTGACGAATGCGCTTGACGATGAGCGCAATGCGCTGCGTGAGAACGACACGTCACTGCTGGACGCTGTTGTCGGTCGCAAAAAGCAACACCTTTCTGATCTGGAGCAGCTCGAGCAGCGCCGCAGTGCCTTGCTTGCGGCGTGCAAAATGAAGAACGACCTGCCGTCGATGCAGCGATTCGTGGCGAGCAATGACACCGACGGTTCGCTTGCTGCTTTGTGGCAAAAGACAATGTCGTTAGTCGCACAATGCAGAGATACCAACAACACTAACGGGGCTATTATTGCCGCCCAACAACAGCATCGGGCGAAAGCGCTGCGTCTATTGAATCAGCAGCCGGAAGAGCCCGAAACTTACGGCCCGGAAGGCAAGACCGAAACCACTGGGCAGTTTCGTGCCCTGGCCGAAGTCTAGCTCTGCGCCCACTCAACCAAAGCGACCATCGATGACAAGGAGTCAGTCATGTTGATCGTCAGTCGGCGTAACGCCGAATCGATTCTGATTGAGCCCGCTGAGGGTATCGATCCAAGTACGCCGGTGTGTGAGGTCTTCGGGGATGGCCCGATTGAGATCACTATTTTCTCCGGAGCAGGACATCGCGTAAAGATGGGCGTGGACGCGCCGCGTTCGCTGTCAATTTGGCGCAAGGATGCCGACGACAGCTAGCACGCGGCAACCGAGCCGCCACGCCTGTTGCGTGCGCATCATTGAGGTATGAAGGCGCCTTTCTAAACGGCTTTGAGCTTCGGTCTTTGCGCCTTGTCAACGGGTTCAATCATCGGTCTTCCACGATTGTTAGCTGCCGCCTCAAGACCACCGGGAATACGAAACTCTGCGCGCACCCCCGCATGCTCTCCATTGCGGACATGCAATGTCCCGCCAGCGGCATTGAGATCGCGCTCGCAAATGGCCAAGCCGAGACCGGCGGATCCCGAATTACCCCGACCATTCGCTTTAACGAATGGTTGCTTCACTGTTCCGATCAAGCTCTCGGCGACTCCCGGACCGTTGTCCTCGACGCCGATTGACACTGTCTGATCATCGCAATGCGTAACTTCTACGCTGATCTGAATACCAACCGAAGAATCTCGATGTGTTACAGCATTCTTCATCAACTCACGCAATGTTGTTTGGACAAGCTGACGATCAGCGATCATCACATCACGCGTGCACATCAGACGCAACTGCGCATCTTCCTGTGGGCACATGTTTTTGAAAAGAGCATGAATCAACTCCGTGATGCTGAACGGCTCCGCTCGATAGGGACGCTCGCCGGCACGGTAGAATCGAATGAGTTCGCTGACGAAGCGATCGATATTCGCTAGACGCACATCAAGCATACCAATCGCATGCATTGCCGAATCCGCATCCTCGCGAAGCACATCCTCACGAGCGTACGCAGACAGCTGACGTGCCGACCTGACGAGCGCCGCGAGATCGTGCGACAACACACGAGACAGCCGCTGTTGGTCAGTTGATGTCATGATGATGGCGTCGTTATCGAAGCAGAGGGTAACGAGCGCATAATGCCCGTTACCGTCTTCTGCCGATTACGTAGAAAGTGCTCCCGGACCTCTTCGATCTTCATCGCCTCACCATAGTAATTTCCCTGCACAGCATCGCAACCCAGTAGTTTCAGCGCTTTGAGTTGCGCTTTCGTCTCAACGCCGACGCCCGCCACTTTGAGTTGCAGATTATGCGCAAGCGTCACAATCGAGCGCACAATGGCATCGGTCTTTCTATCGCCTAGCGTGTTCACGAAACTGCGCGCGATACAGATCCCGTCCAACGGGAAGTCGTTCAGATAACTCATGGCTGAATAGCCTGTGCCGAAATCGTTCAGCCAAATGCCGATACCCATCTCCTGCAAACTTTGCAACGCATCGCGCGTTTCGGCGTATTCGGCGCGCAGTACCGACTCGGTCAAGTCGAACTGAATCAGCTCCGGGTTCACACCCGTCGATTCAATCAGTTGTTGCACCGAGGACAACAAGTCCGAACGCAGGACGTGCGATGCCGAAACGTTGATAGCAACGGGTACGATATCCAGTTCTTGCTGTTGCCAGCTAACGATGTCTTTCGAAACACGTTGCATCACCCACTCATCAATCGCCGAGACCATGCCGTTTTCCTCGGCAAACGGGATAAAGTCACTGGGCTCCATGATTCCTAGAGTCGGATGATGCCAACGGACAAGTGCCTCAAGACCCACTAACTCATGCGACAGCGCGCACGCCTTGGGCTGGTAGTACAATTCAAACTGCTCTTGCACGAATGCCTGACTCAATTCCTGCAGACGACGATTGCGCGCATCAGCACTTTCGTTCAGCTTGGCAGAATAGAACATGATGTTGTTGCGACCGCTACGCTTCGCCTGGTACATCGCAATGTCCGAGCGCGTAAGCAATTCTTCGGCGTCGCATGCGTCATGCGGGAACACTGAAATGCCAATGCTCGCACCAATGGTTACTGAGTGCCCGCCAAGTACAAACGGTATTCGCAGCGCCTCGACGACCTTGCCAGCGACGATCTCAGCGTCGTAGGGCGAGCAAATTGCTTCGGCGAGAATAGCGAATTCGTCGCCGCCAATGCGTCCGACAAGATCCCCCGACCGGACGCAGTTGCGAAGGCGCAATGCGACCTGGGAGAGTAGTTCGTCGCCGGCGTGGTGGCCCAGCGTGTCGTTCACTTCCTTGAATTCATTCAAATCGATAAACAGCAAACCCATTAGTTCGCCACTGCGCTCTGCATGACCAATGGCTTTTAGCAGTTGTCGGTTGAACCGTTGCCGGTTTGATAATCGCGTGAGCTGATCGTAGTCCGCCAGATCACGAAGCCGCTGCTCGCTCTTCTTGCGCTCTATCGCATAGCGCAGCGTGCGAATGAACGGTGCGCCAATGTATTCGGTCTTTGCGATGTAGTCCTCCACACCGAGCCTCGCGGCGGACAGCGCTGTGTGCTCATCATCATCGCCGCTCAACACCACGATGGGCAGACTATTGCTGTGCCGCTGCAGCTCTTTGATCGTGCCAAGGCCGTAGCTGTCCGGTAGCGACAAATCGAGTAGCGCGATATCAAAGTCGTTCCCGTCAATCGCAATTTTGGCGTCAGAGATCGTCGGCACAGCAGTGACGTTAATCCCACGGTCGACGCGTCGCAACGAGATCGTCACCATTTCCGCGCCAGCCTCGTTGTCTTCGACTACAAGTACTTCCATGTTCAATTTCCCTATTTAGCACAGACGCTCTATATATCCGTGTAGCGACTGCGGTACCCGTATCTTTAGTGAGTGAATCGATTAAAAACAGGAATTATGTCTAACTATTCGCATCCTGTTAGAACAACCCTTCGCTAAAGATGGTCCGTGGATTGCCGCTAACTCCATTCAGCCATTGAAATGGCACTCCTCTTACGTCGAATCACCGACGATGGAGATCCGCAAAGGAAAGCGCGAACACATGACTCAGAAAAGCATGCATGAAGTCATTGAGCTGACCGTCGAGCTCGCAGCACCAAGAGCTTCCGGAGAGGGGTTGGCGCTGAACTGCCACATCGACAGCGATTTCAAAAAGATCTCTAACTTTGATGACTGGTGCGTGACACAACTCGTCAGCAATTTGCTGAACAATGCGCTTCGATATACCGACGAGGGCGCGGTAGAAGTCAATGCTCGTTGCACGAGTCAAAGCGACGATCCGAACATTTACCACTACGACGTATCAATTATCGATACAGGCCCGGGTATTCCGTCTGAGGTGCGTCGCGTGATGTTTGCACTACCTGAACAGCGCGAGAGTATCGATGCAAAACCTGACATTGGCGTTGGTTTGGTCATCGCAAAACAACTGAGTGACATAATTGGCGCGACGTTGATGATCGAACCCGGCATGACCGGCGGCACCATTGCGACGATACGCGGCACTATTGATATATCGGAAACCCCGACCACCGAAAACTCAACGTTGACGCAAGCGCTGCGCAACACACAAGCCATAATCGTTGACACAGATATGGCAGCGCGCAGATTGCTAGAAGCCAATCTGCGCTCTTGGGACATCGACGTTCGTTCGGTGCTTGATGTGGACTCGGCCATTGAACGCGCGCGAACGGCCGCTAACGCTGGCCTTCCGATCAGCATGGTCTTCATCAGCCATGAGAATGACGAACGGGATGTAAGACGCCTGGTACAAACGCTGGATGACGCACCAATACATGCCGACGCTATGCTCGTCGTGCTCGGCTCCGACGCTATGCTCGTCGTGCTCGGCTCCGACGTGATGAGCACCGTCAGACGCGTGCCGACTGCTGGCACCACCAGTATTACGCTAATGAAGCCTGTGCGCCCATCAGAACTCTACAACTGTATTTCGCAACATCCACATATCATTTCCAGTCTCAGAGGTAGCGAAAAAACGGATACCAGCGTGACAGCGAGCGACGATCAACGACGCGTCCTGCTGGTAGAAGACAACATCGTCAATCAGTGTGTCGCAGCAGAGATTCTTAAGAGAATTGGTACACAAGTCACGATCGCCAATAACGGTATCGAGGCGCTTGAACAACTTCGCAGAGCCGAGTTCGACTTTGTGTTCATGGATTGCCAAATGCCTGAAATGGATGGTTTTGAGGCGACCAAGCGAATTCGCAGCGATCTGGGGCTTAAAAAACTACCGGTAGTGGCATTGACTGCGAATGCGCTGTCCGGTGATCGTCAAACCTGTATCGATGCCGGGATGAGTGATTACCTGACTAAGCCATTCACCCGCGAACAATTGAGCACGATGCTCGATAAATGGGTAAGCGCTACGCCTGAAAACGACTGTGACAAATCAGCTAATCCGGTCATTGATGACGACAGCTTGATTGACAATGATGCACTGGACCAGATCCGACAATTGGACACCGATGGCGAGACCACCATTTTCGACGAGATTATTAATGAATATCTCGCGTCTTCTCGCAACCTCAGCAAGCAAATTGAGGATGCCGTGTTGAAGACTGACCCAGACGGGGTCTCACGTGTCGCACACGCATTGAAATCCAGTAGCGCGGCTGTTGGGTTGGCGCAATTTGCACGTCATTGCGCGGACCTTGAAAGACTGGGGCATCAGGGTGATACCGATGGCATCGAAACGCTCTGGGGACATGCGCAACCGATACTCCAGCGCTCTGTTCAATTGCTATCCAGCTTGCAGAACAGGGTTGCCTGACGTGTCAGCGAGCTTCACCGGCGTCTATCGCAGTATCACCGCTTCATTCGGAGACCGCCCTCCGCTCGTATTGATTGTGGATGATGAGGCAACCATACGACTCATGACGCGGCGCTTTTTAGAGCATGCCGACTTCATGGTCGTTGATGCCGCATCCGGAGAAGCTGCGCAAAAACAAGTTCAACGTATCGAACCTGACGTCATTTTGCTTGACGTAGACATGCCAGGCATGGACGGCTATGAACTCACTCGTTGGATTCGCAGCCAGACCAAAACCCGCTACACGCCTATTGTGATGATTACCGGTCGGGAAGACCCGGAATCCGTCAACGCAGCGTATGAGGTAGGCGCGACGGACTTTATCGTCAAGCCAATTGCATGGCCGGTGTTGTCACACCGCGTTCGTTACATCCTGCGCGGCTCGGAAACGCAGCTCGCCCTGCGTGAGTCACATGCAAGAGTCAAAGCGATCGTAGAAGCGCTACCCGATCGGTTGTTGTCTATCGACAGCGACGGTCAAGTGATTGGCGACAACAGCTCACTGCTCAGCTTTGACGCAACGAGCAGCATCGATACGACGCGATCACTAAGGACCGGTGCGTGGAGCACTTACGAACACGCGTTCCGCCAAGAAATCGAGCGTGTCACTTCCAAGATCATCAGTGCTGTCCTAACGAACGACGAGCCTGAAGAGACCGCAATCAGTCTCATGGATGACAGAAACAAGATGCGCCACTACGAAGTTCGTGTGGTCAAGCAAACGCCAAAGTTAGGCCTTGCTGTGGTGCGCGATGTCACCGCGCAAAAAGAGGCCGTGAGTAAGATTCACCAACTCGCGTATTACGACTCACTCACAGGTTTGCCGAACCGCCAGTTCTTCTCCAGCGAGCTGCGGCGTTGCATGGAGCACTGCAAGAAGACGAACGAACAATTTGCGCTTCTCTACGTCGACCTGGACCACTTCAAGCGGATCAATGACACGCTAGGCCACACCACCGGAGATGAGCTTCTTAAGATGGTCGCCGACAGGTTGCAACGGTGCCTGCGAGCAAGCGATGTGCTCGCATTACACGATGACGACATGGACTTTTCCGAGGGTCGAATCGCGCGGCTGGGCGGCGATGAATTCACGCTGATCATCCACGGCGCCGAGTCGGTTGACAACATAGAAAATGTTGCCAATCGCATCATCGATACACTCAAGATTCCGTTCGAGTTCTCAGGCCATGAATTCGTTGTAACGCCTAGCATCGGTATCGCTATCTACCCGTCAGACGGCGAAGATGAAGAGACGCTGTTGAAGACAGCGGACGTTGCCATGTACCAGGCCAAGCAAGCAGGCCGATCCGGCTATTCGTTCTGCACAGAGACGACCTCCGTCAGATCGCTAGAGCGGCTTGACCTAGAGCTCGATTTGCGCAGAGCACTGGAAGCCAAACAGTTCGAGCTTCACTACCAACCCAAAGTCGATGTCGGCAGCTGGCGCCTGGTTGGTGTTGAAGCACTGCTGCGCTGGCGTCACCCGACGCGCGGCTGGATTTCTCCGGCGCGCATCATACCTATCGCAGAAGACACCGGTCTGATTGTCCCGATAGGTCGCTGGATCATCAGCGAAGCTTGTCGTCAGATGGCAGCATGGTCAGCAGCAGGATTCGAACCGGTACCCGTGTCGGTGAACCTGTCGAGTCAACAATTCTGGCAAGACGATATCGCGTCGGTCGTCGAAGCTGCGCTTGGCACTTATGACATTGCGGCAGAGCAACTTGAGCTTGAGCTAACGGAAGGCGTGTTGATGCGCGACGTCAAACAGACTCGCGAAGCACTGCAGCTGTTAAAACACACCGGCGTATCGCTCGCAATCGATGACTTTGGTACAGGTTATTCGTCGCTCGCCTATTTGCGCCAGTTCCCGCTGGACGCACTCAAGATCGATCGCTCGTTCGTGGATGATCTACCCCAGGATGATGCAGCCGCAATCTGTAATGCCATTATCAGCATGGCACACAGTCTCAACCTGAAAGTCGTCGCCGAAGGGGTCGAGGACCGCGCCCAACTCAACTACCTGACACAGCAGCATTGCGACCAAATTCAAGGTTACTATTTTAGCAAGCCGTTGGCGCCCACCGCGCTGGAAGCCGTGATGCGCGACAGCAATTTCTTCGTCACTCTTGCCGGCGGGGAGCCTGCGAAACCTCAACCTGACAATACAGCCGCCAACGCCTCAGCAATATAGTCAACCTTACCAGCAGTCAGACCGGCTACGTTGATTCGGCTTGAGCCAACGATGTAGACGTGCCAGTCGTCACGCAATTGCTTGATCTGTTCGCTGCTGATACCCAGCAATGAAAACATCCCAACCTGATCAGCGACAAAACCGAAGCGCGCGTCAAGCCCGTGCGGCTTCAATGCGTCAACAAAACCGCGCCGTTGCGCGTGCATGCGTTCTCGCATCTCGGTGAGTTCTGCACGCCAATCTGCGCTGAGCCCAGTATCATTAAGAATTTCTGCAACGACACGCGCACCATGATCAGGCGGCATGGAAATCATCGAACGGACAATTTTCAGTAAGTGCGATTTGGCGGCAACCGCATGGTCGGCGGTGCGAGTCAGTAATGTCAGCGCGCCGACTCTCTCACGGTACAACCCAAAGTTCTTGGAACAGGAGGTCACCGTGATCATCTCCGGAACGATGTCGGCCAGCGTGCGGATACCTTGTGCGTCACCATCCAGACTTTCGCCAAACCCCTGGTATGCCGTGTCGACGAAAGGCAACAGATTCTTGTCGCGACACAACGTCGCAACAGTGCTCCACAACTGGGCATCAAGATCGGCACCCGTCGGGTTATGACAGCAGCCATGCAACAATACGACATCGCCTGACGGAATATTGGCAAGATCCTCAAGCATACCGTCACGATCTAACAAGCCCGATGCAGGATCGTAATAGCGATACTGCTTGATCTGAACTCCGGCAGCCGTTAGCAAGGGCACGTGATTTGGCCAAGTCGGCGTCGTCACCCACACCGCGCTGTCAGGTCGCAGGCTTTTGATCAATTCTGCTGCTACTCGCAACCCGCCGGAACCGCCAGCGCTCTGCACGGTCACCAAGCGTTCGTCTGCCAACGCCTGATGCGATGTACCAAACACCATTTGGGTCATCGCCGTGTTGAAAGACGCGGCACCGGCAATCCCGACATACGCTTTTGTCGTCTGCGCTGCCAACACTCTCGCCTCTGCTGCAGCAACCGCGCGAAGCACGGGCGTGTGACCCGCGTTGTCCTGATAGACGCCAACACCCAGATCAACCTTGTTAGGTGCATCGTCCGCTCGGTACGCTGTCATAAGCGCAAGAATCGGGTCACCGGGCAGTGGTTTCACATCGAACAGCATAGTCTCAGTCCTTACTGGTAATGCGGCGATGGTAACTGTTCTGAATTCCTGAATCACGATTTAACAGGCGTTTTGCCTAAAGATCTGCAGCGTGGCGCCGCTAACCCCGTATGCAAGCAATCGCTGACCGCCAAATCTCTGTATTGGCCGCACGCATCGCGGCTCAAACCGCGCCGCGTACCAGCATGTTTACGGCTGCAACGCTTGGCCCGTCTGCCACACCACTCAATATTGCAAACCAGTTAACCGATGCGAGTGCGTACCAGCTCTTATCAAAGACAGCCGCCAACTGGGTCTTGCAAACGCTGAGTGTCCGCACGTCCACCGACGCATCATCGGCGGCTATCGTCATAGCAAAAGGCCCAAGAGATATCCCACTACGGGCGCTCACCAATGCGCTGCAAGACGCACTGATGAAGCCTGCGACGCGCGCGCTGCTCGAAACTGCGTTTGCACGTCTTTCAGCGCAACTCCCGCTAGTGGCAGAACGCATCGCAACGCTGCACTCGCCAGCGCCGCAAGAACACCCGATCGCAGCATGGCTAACACCGACCAGCGAACATCGAGTAACGCGTAAACGTCAACGTGCCCGCAGGGCACAACAGCGTGGCATGAGTGACACAGAACAGTCGGCACAAGACGATGCGCAGCAGCGCGAGCCGGCAAGCCATAAAGACACATCACTAGAAATGCTGGTTGACCTGGCGCAGTGGTTACATCAGGCGAGTTACCCAGATGAATACAGCGACCTGTTCGCACCTACGGCGGCCAGCAAGCCCGCGCAGTTCTCGGAGCGCGCCTAATCGGAGCGAGAAGCTACGCGCGAACATCACTTGCATCACGTTTCGGGCATGACACGCCTGAGCAGATGCCAGCCTCAGGCGCGCACGTCCTTCGGCGATCCCATGACGACGAAACTTGAGATTGAATTCACTTGCGGCAAAGTGCCGAGCACATCTGTGTGAAACGTCTTGTAAGCGGCAAGATCGGGCACCTCGATTCGCAGCAGATACTCGAATGTTCCGGTCGTGTTGTGACACTCCCTGACCTCTGGCGACTTGACGACGGAGCGCTCAAACGCGAGCTGCGCCTTCTTTGAGTGATCTGACAGTCCCACAGCGACATAAGCGACAAAACCGATGCCAATTGACGGGCCATGCAGCACGGCGCGATACCCACAAATCACACCACTGCGCTCGAGCTCCTGAGTACGCCTCAAGCACGCCGATGCAGACAAACCAACGGTCTCGGCAAGCTCTGCATTGCTGATCCGCCCGTTCTTTTGCAGCTCTTGCAATATTCTTTGGTTAATTCGATCAATTTTCGTCATTTATTGCAATTCTTCTAGGTTCTCGCACTAATACGCAAGCTCATTCTGCATCTTAGGTGTGAGAATTGCAGCATGACACACGAAACACTCTTAGCTCTGATGGCTTTCGCATTTGTATCCTCGATCACACCTGGGCCGAACAATCTGATGCTGATGACATCGGGCGCCAATTTTGGATTCCGGCGAACCGTGCCACACATGCTCGGCGTTGGCATCGGCTTCATGTTCATGCTGTTGATCGTCGGGATGGGTCTGATGCACGTTTTCGATCGTTACCCGGCGGTGTTTAGTGTGCTGCGGATCGCCAGCATGCTGTACCTGCTCTATCTTGCCTGGAACATCGCCACCGCAGCGCCAGTAGGCGCGGCCGACAACGACAGTACCGGCAAACCACTGACCTTCTTACAAGCCGCGGCGTTCCAATGGGTCAATCCCAAAGCATGGGCCATGAGTCTGACAGCCATCAGCGTCTACGCAACCGACGAAAGTCTGGGTCAGGTCATCATGGTCACACTCGCTTTCGGCCTTGTGAATTTGCCCTGTGTCAGCAGTTGGGCCGCCCTCGGGCAGCAAATACACCGAGTACTCAACAAGCCTTTAAGACTGCGCGTGTTCAATACCGCGATGGCAGTGCTGTTAGTCGCATCGATGTTGCCGACACTGTTGAACTAACGCCCCTTACCTCAGTAAGCTGGAGACATGCTTACCCCTGAAGAGTTGTTTTCGCTCGCAAGAGCGATCCACCCATGGCTATTGCCGGCCTGCGGCATTGGCTTACTGATCATCATCGTCTGGATTGCTGATGTGATCGCCCGTCGTCGATTGCAGGCAACTGCAAGCTTGTTGGCGGCGCAAACCGCCGCCACCTGGGACGATGCGCTGGTCAAGCAAAACGTCTTTAAGCGGCTGGCTCACATGGTTCCAGCCGTCGTGATGTATTTCGGCATTGCTGCCATTCCGGATATCTCCGAATCACTGATCACCGTCGTTCGAAATGTTGCCGTTGCTTTCGGCATTTTTGTGATCGTGCGCGCGCTTAGCGCGACGCTGTCAGCCATTAATCAGATTTACGAAACCGGCGAAAACGCTGTCGAGCGCCCTATCAAAGGTTACATACAGGTTACCAAGCTTGCGTTGTATTGCGTTGCGGCGATTCTCGTTATCTCCGCGCTCATCGACAAGTCACCGCTGATTCTGCTCAGTGGATTCGGCGCAATGACAGCCGTGCTCTTGCTCGTGTTCAAAGACACAATTTTGTCGCTGGTTGCAAGCGTACAACTGTCGAGCCTTGACATGATCCGTGTCGGCGACTGGATTGAGATGCCGCAGTTCAACGCCGACGGTGACGTGATTGATGTCGCACTGCATACCGTCCGCGTACAGAACTGGGACAAGACGATTACGACTATTCCCACACATCGTCTCATTTCGGAGTCTTTCATCAACTGGCGCGGCATGGAACAGTCCGGTGGGCGACGCATCAAGCGCTCTTTGGCGATCGACATGCAATCAGTGGGCTTCCTTACCGAAGATCAAATTGAACATTTCAAGCGCTTTGCATTACTCAAGAATTACATCGCCGAAAAACTCACTGAGCTTGAGGATTACAACAAAGCGTTGCCGTCTGCAACAGACGCTGATGTCAATATGCGCCGACTCACCAATCTGGGCACGCTTCGAGCGTACCTTGTCAACTACCTCCGCCACCACCCGAAAGTGAATGATGGTATGACGCTATTGGTCCGCCAGTTGCAATCGGGCGCTCAAGGCATACCGATCGAGGTGTACTGTTTTACGCACACGACAGCATGGGCCAAATACGAATCTATCCAAGCTGACTTGTTCGATCATCTGCTCGCCATACTGCCAGAATTTGGCCTTAGCGTGTTTCAGGCACCGGGCGGCGCTGATATCGCGGCCTGGCAACCGAACACAGACGCATCGACTAGGGATCAACCGCGACGAGAGTGAGCGCTTGACCGTAGCGTAAGCGCGGCGACCATCAAGGCATCTGTGCCACACCTAGCTGCGCACCAAATCTGCGCATTCTTCGGGCAATCTGCACTCACGTCATTTTTTCCGAAGTGACGAAAGAATAGGCCATAAGGCACTTCAGCGAATGTCCGCGTCGGCCGATATCTCGTAGTGAACCACACGCACGCGAATAGAGGAAGACGAAAATGAGCCGATCTCCTAGAATGTCTTTAGGCGTTCAAGCATTACTCATCCTGATGCTGCCGATGCTTGGGCTCATGTGGCTGACCTACCATGACGTGCGCCAGTCCAACGCTGTGGTTGCCAGCAGCACAGCACAGATTCAGTTTACGAAGATCGCCGCTTTGGCAGGTGCAGTGGTCCATGAGACGCAAAAAGAGCGCGGCTTGACGGCGAGCGTTCTTGACGGTCAAGGTCGCGAATTCGCCGCCGCCCTGCCCGAACAACGCAAGACTCGCGACGCAAGCTTGACAGCGCTTAAAGCCTATCTAGCCACGGTGGATCGGGACACGCTTGGCGCGTCATTGAACGAAAAACTCGAGAAATCGTTGTCTCATACTGCGGGCATTGCGAACATGCGCCAGTTGGTGGATGCGCGTGCCGTCACTGCGAGCGACGCAGTGACGCTCTACGTTCAGGTTGTTGCCGACTATTTGAATCTAGCGGCAGAAATGCCACGACTCAGCGAGCAACGCGAGATCGCAACATTAGGTAACGCCTATATCGCGTTACTGCGACTCAAAGAATCGTCGGGCATTGAACGCAACACGCTTAGTGCAGCATTTTCGCAAGACGCGTTTACGCGCGAGCTTGCAACGCAGTTTACTAACCTGATCACTGCGCAGTCTATTTTCTACGACCAGTTGCAAAACTCCATCGGCAACAAGCGTCAGGCGTATCTCAACACGTACGCCGCGATCGACGGCGTAGTGCGCGCGGAGCAAATGCGGCGCACAGCGCAAAGGAGAATCGCTACGGGCAACTTTGGCATCTCGGCCATCGACTGGTTTGAACAACAATCGCAAAAAATCGATGCATTGAAGTCACTCGAAGAACAATTGGTGAGCGAGCTCAGCGCCGCCGGACGGGCACTTCAGGAAGCCGCCGAACGACAACAGTTCAACTCGATGTTAGTGGGCTTACTGGCAATGTTTGCAGTCGTGTTTGCGATCTTTTGGAACACCGTGAAGTTCCGCGGCCTCAATCGTGACTTGGGGGCTGATGCCGGCATTTTGAATACGGCAATCACACGGCTGGGACAAGGCGACTTCGCGATAGATCTATCGACCGCCAAGCCCGCGACCGGTGTCATGGCAGGCCTTCAAACCATGCAGCGTTCACTGCACGAGCGCAATGATGCCGAAAAGCGGACACTAGCAGAATCGAAACGAGTGGAACAGGCGTTGAGCACGGTACAAAGCAAAGTGCTGATCACTAACGATGCGCTCGAAATCGTCTTCATCAATGACGCTGCCAGCGCGCTATTCTCATCCCTCAGCAATCATCTGAACAAGATTGACTCAAGCTTTGACACGACACGACTTTTGGGCAACAAGATCGACGCTTTGTACATCGCCGCCGGTGAGCAACCTTACGCACTTCGCGATTTGACGGGCACAAAATCGATCGACGTACGCATTGGTCAACGCACATTGCGCGTCGAAGCCAATCCGGTTCAGGATGATTTGAAAAATCGCATTGGCGTGATTTTCGCCGTGCAAGATCGCACGATAGAGCTCGGGATTGAAAATGAAATGCAGTCGGTCGTCGAAGCAGCCCAGGGCGGCGATCTTACTCAACGAATTGATGAAGCGGGCAAAGCAGGCTTTTACGGTAGCTTGTCGCAGAACGTGAATGCGCTGCTGTCGGTTTCGGAACAAGTGATTGGTGACACCGTGCGCGTCTTCAGTGCAATTGCACATGGCAGCCTGCAAGAGACAATCGATGCCGATTACGCCGGCAGTTTCGATACCTTGAAGCGTGATGCCAATAGTACGATTGATCAGCTCACCGATGTGTTAGGTAGCATACAAACGACCGCGTCTTCTGTTCGTAGTGGCGCTGCTGAGATTTCCAGCGGCAATAACAACCTCAGGCTTCGCACTGAAGAGCAAGCGGGCAGCCTTGAGAAAACCGCCGCAAGCATGGAGCAAATCACGGGCACCGTGCGCCAGAATGCAGGTAACGTGACGCGAGCAAGCGACCTTGCCCAGGCGACACGCATGAAAGCCAAACAGGGCGGGATTGTGGTCGGCAATGCAGTAAGCGCGATGGAAGAAATCAGTACCTCGAGCAGACGCATTGCAGACATTATCGGTGTCATTGACGAAATCGCATTCCAGACGAATCTTCTCGCATTAAACGCAGCCGTCGAAGCGGCACGTGCTGGTGAACAAGGACGCGGTTTCGCCGTCGTCGCCAGTGAGGTACGAAACCTCGCGGGTCGCAGCGCTAGTGCCGCGAAAGAAATCAAGTCCTTGATCGAGGACAGCAACGATAAGGTAGATGAAGGTGCGCGACTGGTGAACGAGTCTGGGCAAACGCTTGAGGATATCGTCAACGAGGTACAACGATTAACCGATACCGTCGGCGAAATCGCTACGGCGAGCCAGGAGCAGTACAAAGGGATTGATCAGGTCAATGCCAACATCATTCAGATCGATGCATTCACTCAACAAAACTCCGCGCTCGTTGAGGAAGCATCTGCTGCCAGTGAATCTCTGGGCATGCAAGCAGAGGAGCTTGAGAAGCTCATTGCGTTTTTCGAAGTGGACCCGTCCAAAGCAACCGACAGCGACAGCTTCACTCCGCTGTCAGTAGAACGTCGTGTCGAGAATCGCCCATGGCATACCCCACCGGAAATCAGCAGCAACGATGCGGTGGCCGATTCCAGCGAACCAGCCGACGTGGCGCAGTGGCGAGACTTCTAGTTGTCCAACGCAACGCAGCGCCAAAATTAAAACGTGCCACACTAAACCCGAACTGTGGATTCAATAACGACCATTTAGGGGCTCTCCGATAAAAGCTGCAAACGCACACCACGAATCTCACGAATCACCGCACGCCGATTCAGGCGCATGTTGAACCACAACTTCAGCGCGATTTGTGCCGAATTCAACATGATCGCAAAGACCCCGTAGGTGATTTGGTCCTGCAAAGACTCTGCTCTCAGAAACTGAATGACGCACCAGATGAGCCATCCGCCGAAAAACAAGATGCCGATCCACGTTGCGACACGCAGCTCGCTGCCCTCTCCCTTAAAGCTCGATAACACCTCGCGGTAGTACCCCTCTTCCGCTTCGGGCATACCGAGCGCTTCATCGTGTTCAGCAAGTAAGTCATGTAGCTTACGATCAAAATTTGTCATTTCTTTTCTCCTGGTAGCGCCTCTGTATAGGCATTTTTCAACCTTGCCCGGGCGTGAAACAATCGTGATTTTACGGTGCCGGGTGGCACCCCGAGCGCACTTGCGGCTTCTGCCACTGACAACCCGTACACATAGAACAGTGTTAACAATTGGCGATCATCAGCACCGACCAGCTGCAGTAGATCGGCGGTGTCCGAGTGATCGCTGTGGCCGGTGTTGTCAGGTTCGGGTACCTGCATCAAGGCGTCGCGCAAACGCCTTACCGCTGTTGTGCCGCGTATGTGATCAGCCGCACGACGACGAATAATCGTGAACGACCAGGCCGCGAATACCGTAGGATCGTTGAGCCTGTGAATATTAGTGGCAATCGCAATTGACGCCTCCTGCATGACATCGCGCGCGTCCTCCGCATCGTTAACCAGCCATTTCGCAAAGCCAAGCCAACGCGGGTGCCAGCGCCCATAGAGCGCAGCGAACGCACGGGTATCTCCGGAAATACTCAGTGCGATCAAAACCGAGTCGCTGCGCTGTTGACTACCCGTACGTTGTGGCACAAGACCCTGCCTGAAAGTGATCCAATTAATACAATAGTCGGGATGCGTGCCGTTTTGGTTCATTTCCACAAAAAAAAACGCTGCACCCCCAATGCTAAGGGTGCAGCGTCAAAGCGCTTTGCAGTGTGCAATGATGCCGGGAATGAATCAGGTGACCCCTGCAAAGACAGGCCGCCCCATGGCATTTCTAAAACGGATTATCGAATGCGTAACTTGCTTGCACTGACCATTCACGCCCGTACGGATCGAAATTGCCGCCCGAGTAATACGGATAAACATCATACGTCGCATCGCGTGGCGGAGCCTCGTCAAACAGGTTGTTGACAAACAACCCGAGCGTCAGGCGCTCTTCCATTAACCGATAGCCAGCGGACAAGTTGTAGATGAATTGAATACAGCAACGATCGGTCTCCGCCCAGTTCGGCAGCGAACCGGTGCGCAGCATTGTCAGCTGCGTATTAAAGTCACCGTACTCCCAACCGAGCTGCCCGCGAACGCGGCTGCGCCAATCGAATATCTGTAAATCATCGAGACGATTGCGAATGCCATCTCCCTCAAACTCTTCATCGTCGCTGCGTGTTACCAGGTTGTACTGAACGCCGAGACTAAAGTCGCCAAAGCGTTCTGTGCGCACGCGATGTTGGTAATTGACGTCAAAGCCCGACGTACGCAACAACGCTGTGTTAATCGAACCTGTAGTGACGATATCAATTGCCTCGGAAATCAGCTCATTCCCGGGCCCTGGCACAACAGGGTTGCGGGTGATCCGACCTAACGTGTCCTGACACTCGCCGGAGTTGATATCAACAGCGACGCCGCCAGCGGTTTGACCAAGCCTGCAATCCGCCTCAACTTGCAACAGGTTTGCGATCGACAGATCGCTAACAACGTTATCAAGCTCAATATCGTAGTAGTCGACCGATATACTGATGTCCTTGGTGATTTCCCACACAGCACCCACAGTAAACGATTGCCCTTCTTCCTCCTCAAGGTCAAGGTTGCCCTGACGCACGCCTTCGATGTTAACCCCACTGAATGTGCAATCCGGGAAGCTCACGCCAGCCTCGTCGCGTCGGCACAAGTACTCGTCGGTTACAGACGTAAAGAAGCCGCTAGGGTCGGAGAACACGTAGTGCATGTCCGGCGCGCGGAAGCTGGTGGCCGCGGAGGCGCGCAATAACAGCGACGATAACGGCCGATATTCAATACCAACGTTGTAAGTGGTCGCATCGTCGACTCGCGTGACATCGTCGTATTCATCACGACGAACAGCTGTTGTCAGTGTAACCCCTTCAATGACGGGTATCCGCGCCTCAAGACCGAGCGCATAGCGGTCACGTTCGCCGCCCCCGCCGGTTCCGGTGAAACCGAAAATTTCGCCATCGAGCAGCTTCTGATCCAGATTGATCGCGTATTCCTGTGTGGCCCATTCGAGTGTGCCAGCAACGCCAACATCGCCAGCGGGCAGCGAGAACAACGACTGGTTAGTCGCAATAAAGCTCAGCTGTTTGTTCGACGAATCGGCAGTAGTGAAGTCCGTCGTTGTGATCGACTGATACTCGTCGGGCGTCAATGCGGTATAGAGACGACTGCGAGGCGCATTGAAGATTTGCGTCTGCACACCTAAGCCTAGATCGATACTGCCTTGTTGCGGGCCAAGGAAGAAATCGTTGGCGGCAGATGCATCGATCAGGCGGCGGTAGCGCTCAAGGTCATACCGAGAAGTAGAGAACGCCGCCTCGTAATCCCAATCGCCCAGAATCCCTTCTAGCCCAATAGTCACGTCGACAACAGTCTCATCGAAGATGTCATCTTTGTTGCCGCCGCGTCCGCCCTCTTCAGGCGTGAACACACGCTGCCAGTACTCAAGCGCACCGCCGACACCGAGATCATCCGTTTCTGTTGTATTGATAAAGGTACCCGCGATCACACCGGTATCCAGACCCCAAAAGCGCGTACCGGTATCTGTGCGCGTTTCTGAATCGGTGTAGATAAAGCTGCCAAACACGCTCATGGATTCGGTTAACTCAAACGACGCGTTCGAATACAACGACGTGTTGCGTTTGGCGTTGCGTATCGTGAATTGCGAAACATCGTTCGGCGTACCGCAGTAAAAACCCCGATTCGCTCGGAACGAATAGTCCACAGTGCCATCAACAAGATTACCAAGCCCGTCACAGGCCGCCTGCCCGGGATCAACATACGAATCACCGTCACCGTTTCCGTCAAACGGATCAAGCACGAGGAAAGAACGCGTGTTAGTCACGCCATTCACCGGGTCATCTATCAGAGGAATACCACTATTGGTCGGGTTGTCTGCAAACGAATCCTGAAAGTCACGTTCGAACGCATAAACCGGTTGACGGTCCATGTGCTCAATCCCATAGGTCAGACTGAAGCGCTTGTTCGAGTAACCACCCACAGCCTGCAAACGACGTGTCTCACCGCCGCCGTCCTGAGTATCGTTGGCGCGCAACGTGACCGTTAGATCATCGACGTCTTTTTTGAGGATGACGTTAACGACACCGGCAACTGCGTCCGAACCGTAGATAGCCGATGCACCACTGGACAGTATCTCTATCCGGTCGACCATCGCGGTTGGAATGTTGGCGAGATTGACGACGTTACTCTGGCCATTGAAAGCGAGCGGGTAATCCGTCGCACGTCTGCCATTGAGCAAAATCAGCGTACGGCCAGGCCCGAGTGCACGCAGGTCAAGTGTGCTGGCCGCCTGGGTAAAGCCGGCGAACTGATCGTCCTGAATCGTGCCGTTAAATTGCGCCAGCGAACTGAGCGCCTCAAACACGGTGGTGTAAGCGCCACGTTCAATGTCTTGTTCGGTAATCGTCGTGACCGGCTGAGGGCCTTCCAGATCGTTGCGCGACAATCGCGAGCCTGTGACCTCAACCGTACCTAACTCTCGAGCATCTTCGTCATCTGACTCCTGCGCCATGACCGGGCTGACCAGCAACGCGCTCATACTCACGAGGCAGGCAGACCGGAGTGCGTTCCCGATTCGCCATGAGTGTAATAGCTTCATCATCCTCTCCTGATTTATGGGATATCTGACTAGATTGTTGTGAATTCACAACTCACTGTGGCGTCAGAGTAACAACTTCAAGAGATAATAAAAAGACTATAAATCAATAAGTTACGTGTTATTAATCGCACGTATCGGGTTTCTTTCTGATTGTTGTTGCAATAATCACACGAAATGATGCGACAACGACACTTGCTGGCCTAGCTCAGCAACTCATGGAATCGGCCAGCCGCAAGCGCATCACGTGTAAACTCGACAAACGCTTTGGCATTGCGCGACAGAAACTTCGCGGTTGGGTAGACAGCCATCAGCTCACCGCACGGCGGCGACCAACCCGGCAAGACACGAATCAGACCACCGCGTTGCTCCGCTTCGCGACACAGGTAGTTCGGCAGCACCGCCAACCCCAGGCCGGCCAATGCGGCTTGCCGCGCGCTCACCAATGTCTGCACGCAAAAGCGAGGGTCAACGCTGATATTCGCATTGCGGCCGTCTTTAGAAAACTGCCAACGCAAGCGACCCTCGTGATCAAGGTGCGTAATGCACGCGTGGTCGCGAACATCCTCGGGTACTTCAATCGCACTGTGTCGCGCAAGATAATCCTTGCTCGCCCAAACGGACTCGCCTACGTCTGCGATACGCCGCAAAGTCAACCCGCCACCAGTAATCGGGTCGAGACAGAGTCCGACGCCGTCAATATCCTCAGCAGTCATGCGCCCGCCTTCGTGCAACGACAACGCAACATCGACATTCTTGTTGCACGCCAGGAACCGCTCGATAACCTGGGAAAGAAAAGATTCAACCTCCGACATAGAAGCGTAAACCGTCAAGGTTCCGCACGGCTCGACACGCATACCCCGCGTGACAGCATCCGCCTCTTCGGCAGCCTCAACAACGCGCCGGCAATACTCATAGTAGCGACTGCCTGCCTCTGTGAGCTGCAGCATCTTGTGACTGCGATCAAGCAGCGGCACGCCAAGACGATCCTCTAACGACGTCATGCGGCGGCTGACCGTCGAGCGCTCAAGTCCGACCTGATGACTGGCTGCGGTGATAGTGCCGGCGTCTACCACCTCTGCAAACAACACCATATCCGATGTATTTCTAGTCCCGATCGCGATCGTCATTGCTACGCCCTCAACAGTTGAAATTTCGCGGTCTTGCGCTCTATCCGCCTTAAAAAGAACACGCTCTCGCGGCAGCGTCAAACAACGTCATGGCGCGCACCGAGCTTGCCTGTTTTTTTTGAATCTTTTTTACCACTGACTAAACCCATAAGTGGGCCAGATCATCGAAAACATTGTTAGATCAACACAATAAGTCAGCATATGAATTGTTGCGTAATTACAAAAATAGTTTCATCGGTGCATAGACATGACGCGAATTCTGATGTTTAGTAAGTGTAAAGAGACGCGTTGTTTCGCGTCACAAAGTCACTGAAATGCGCAACGTGGCGGTTATCTGGTCACCACCAAACGCGCCAAGATGCCAGGAAAACATTGCATGCCCAGCGCAGAGCCTGAACTCCTTCGCCAATGTCAAAAACGGTTGCTAGCGCGATCGGCGACCGCAAGAATCGCAGCACAGTTTCTGGCGCGCTGCGACGAAATGGCAGATACGGCGGCGCAGATTATCGTGCTCGAGATTCCGGACTATTCTTTGTTGCTCGATGAAAAAGGGCTACGTGAAACCTGGGAGCACGGCCGCAGACACGCACGTCTGATCGCACAACTGCTCGCGACGAGCACGCCGGCAGACCTTGGATTCGTGCAATCGCTCGGCGCCTTGCGTGCCGAACAACGATTCCCGTTAAGACATGTTCTTCACACGTATCGGATCGGCCACCGTGTCACGTGGGCATTGTTGCAAGACTGCATCGAGAAGACTGACGCAGGCATCGAAGAGCGTTACGCAATTGCAGCCGAACTGTTTGAGTTCACACTGGGGTACACCAATATGATCAGCGTTGCGGCTGCCGCTGCCTACGTTGAACGGCAACGCCAGCTCGGCAACGTCACGGGTCAACGTACCCGGCAGTTCTTTGATGCGTTGCTCAGCGGTCAGCCGTTGGATCCCGACGTGCTGACGTTCGCGCGAGCGAGTGGCCTCGAATCGAGTCCGCTGCATATTCTGATCGCGCGCAAGCAGGATAATGCACCAACGACAGGCGTCGAGGCACATCTGGCTGAGGCACTCAGCATGTCAGGCAACCGACCTTTATGTGTCACGTTGGACGATATGGCCGTAAGCTTGCTGCCGTCGGATGTTTTGGAATCACTGTTCCACAAAAACAGCGAATCCAGGTCGCGCTTGACCGCGCTGCTGGCCGCCGAGCACATGGTCGCCGGCGTCAGCGGGCCAATCACGCTGGCGGCTCAGGGCCTCGCTGCTTTTCGCGAAGCGGTGTTTGCGAGCGAACTGGCGACGCAACACAATCGCGTTGTCAACATAGGCTCAATCGCACTGATCGATGTGGCAATGACCAGGCCTGACCTTGATCTACACCGCCTGTTACCTGATTGGCTCGATCGCTGGCAACAAATGCCGGATGGGTCGCGCGAAGATCTGGAGCTCACGCTGAGCACTTTCGCTAACGCCGATATGCACGTTAAGGCGACCGCCGACGCCTTGGGGCTGCACCCGAACACCATTGGCTTTCGACTCAAAAAGATTCGCGATTTAACAGCGCTCGAACCACGCCATTACCACGATCTCACGCAAATCCGCACAGTGCTGAAAATCGCCAATCAATGATGCCAAATCCGGCCGCTCCTGCACGGCCAACGCGATACACGATGCAAAAACACAGGCATACTCTAGCGCCATGAAGCACGCGTCATCGAATGTGGAGACTGGCCGGAAACACTGTCGCCTTGGCAGAACACTGCTGAGCGTTGTCGCAAGCATAGCGCTGACGCTTATCGCCACACTCAGCAGCGACAGCACTGCAGACGTTGCCCTGCAACACACACCGGTGCCGGGCGGCATCGGTATCATCGAGAGCAATAGCGAAGAAAAGCCAACAGCCTTCGTCGGCGAACGTCGTGTCGCCGTGATCGGTGCACCGAACCGATGGCAGATAGTGTTCGGGATACCGTTAGACACTCAGGATCACATCACAGTGACGATCCAGACAGCGACGCAAACGCGCAGCCGCGTGGTACCCATCGGCTCGCGTAGCTATCGCGAGCAGCACCTTACTATCAAACAAAAAAGCTATGTCACGCCTAACGAAGATCAACTCACCCGCTATCGCCGGGAACGACAGGAAATGGATACGGCGCGCACGAGTTGGCGCACGACGGAGAAGCTCTCCGCATTTGATCAACCGCCTGTCGACGGTCGCCAGAGCGACAGCTTCGGCTCACGGCGTTTTTATAATGGTCAGCCACGCAATCCGCACAGCGGTATGGACATCGCGGCAGTCACGGGCACGCCGGTGAGATCACCAGCGCCCGGGCGCGTCGTCGCCGTTGGTGACTATTTCTTTAACGGCAAGACCATCATGATCGACCACGGCGAGGGTTTGGTCACGATGTACTGCCACTTGTCTGACATCAGCACCGCGGTCGGAGATGACATCAACGCGTCGCAGGTGATCGGACAGGTCGGCGCCACCGGTCGCGTCACCGGTGCGCATTTACATTGGGGCGTGTATCTCAGTGGCGTGGCAGTTGATCCGACGTTGTTCTTGAGGCGAGAGAGATCACAGTGATCGCTTTTCGGGTTACCCGAAATTGGGTGGCTGCATGTTGATCGACAAAACACGCTCGACTTCTTGAGCTATCAAAAGCAAACGCTGATCACTCACGAGCGCACCTGTCAGCATCAATCCAACAGGAAGACCGTTAGCCGATAGTCCGCACGGAACGGACACAGATGGGTGCCCTGTGAAGTCACTGATGATCGTGTTCTGCCACGCTTTGCTGGCGTGCCCGCTTGCAGGGTCATGAATCGACACCGCGGTACTCAAAGCGGTCGGCGAGCACACGACATCACACTCATCGAAAACACGCTCGAATTGTTGAGTGAATGTCAGTCTAAAGTGTTGAGCCTCGGCATACTCGGCTGCCGTTATTGACCGGTTAGCAATGAGCTTTCCGCGCACTTCGTCGCCGAATAGATCAGGATGGTCGTCCAAATTGCGCTCATGGATCGCAAGTGCTTCGGCGAAAACAACACGACTGGTCCGGGATGCCAGCGCCACATCTGGAATCTCGATATCAACAATACAGGCGCCCGCGGCTGTTAGCTGCTCCAACGCTGCATCCACAACGCAAACGACAGCATCGTCGCCATCGAAAAAATACTCGCGCATGACGCCAACACGCAGACCATCGATCGCAATGGGTGGCGCGCTGCCAGTCGCATCGAAAGACACGTTCAGCGAGTAGGGATCGGCCCAATCAAAACCTGCTATTGCCTTGAGCATCAGCGCCGCATCTTCAACACTGCGAGTCATTGGCCCTACATGATCCATCGTCCAGCACAATGGCATGACACCGGCCTTGCTCACTAACCCGAAAGTCGGTTTAAGGCCGACGATGCCACAGCAGTGAGCAGGTTGTCGGATCGAGCATCCGGTATCCGTGCCTATCGCTGCATAGCTCAAACCGGCAGCGACAGCAGCGGCCGAACCGCCACTAGATCCGCCAGCGAAATGCGCTTGTGACCAGGGATTACGAACATCCCCAAAGAACACGTTTTCGCTAGTGGTGCCGTAGGCGAGCTCATGCATACCTGTTTTGCCCAGAATTACTGCACCGGCTGCTTTGAGCTTAGAGACAACGGTGGCATCCGAATCAGGAATGCGTTGGGCAAACAAACCTGATCCGCCCGTCGTACGAACGCCGTTGGTATCAATGAGATCTTTGAGCGCAATTGGTATGCCTTGCAACGCGCCGTTGTCGATACCTTTTTGAAATGCATTATCTGCGGCCGCGGCGTCGGCCAAAGCAGCATCTGCTGTGACGGTGATGAAGGCATTCAGCGTTGTGTTGTATCGGTCAATTCGATCAAGCATGAGTCGGGTCAAGTCCACCGATGTGAGCTCGCGACGACGCAGTCTTTCCGAAACGTCTTTGATGGTATCGAACGCAATCATGGTTTCAGGATATCCAAGAACCACAAAGATCGGAACGATGCTCGCTCGGCAATACTGGCATGCATCTAGTTAACCTCTGTGGTGCGCTGAACCCCGAGGGCCTCGAGCGTTAGCTTGCCGTCTGACATCGCGATACGGGTGACACTGGCATTATCAGGCTGAAAACACAGGATATTGGGGTTGGCGGTCAAGTGCGATACGACAGCATTTAACACCATGAAATGCGTGAACACGGCTGTGTTCTGGTCGATACAGGCAAGACTCGCAATAATGTCGCTGCGCCATTGGCGGATAACATCGCTTTGATCCGCCCATGTCCCAGACATGATTGAGCGCAACCAGTCAGAGCGCTCTGTCAGGGGAACGGGTGAAGGCAGTTCTGTGAACGCTCGCTGCACGATTACTGATGTGCGCAGTTTTGCAGCGAGCGGCTTGGCGGTTTGTTGCGCGCGCAACAACGGACTGGAAACCACTCGGCGCGGTGGACTCGTCTCATGCATCAAAGCAACAGCAACGCGTTCGGCCTGCTGTTCGCCTAACGCACCAAGGCCAGGGTCAGGGTCTGCACCCCAATTCGCAGAGGCTGCGCCGTGGCGGACAAGATAGATCATAGCGTTAGGTTCTTTTACGAATGACGCCCGCGACCGTGCGGACTAGCGTCGTTAAGCAGGATGGGTAGCGCCAGCAAGACGTAAAGATAACATTGCGAGGATGCGATCAATCCATCGATTGCAGCTGGATGGCGGGACCGCATGTGATCCGTCAAAGCGATGGACCCACGCCGCGCTCATGCAAGTTCGCTAGAGGCCTCAAGGCTCGCGCCTAAGCCGTCTGATGTTCCTGTAAACCAAGAGATTCGCTTTGACTTGCGTTAGCGGATAGATGTCGCCGACGAAATGACAACCGATCGCACCAACGATCCCTAAAGGAGAGTACAGAATGGCGACGACAACGACATAGAACGCTACGTGGAACCACATCATGTGCCAGTGCTGGTAGGCGTGCGCACCGAGACACACCGCTAAGCCGATAAAGAAAAACGACAGCGGTGAACCGGAAACCGTACCCAAAAAGTAGACCAGAAATCCTCTGTAGAGCAGCTCTTCAGTGAACGGGTTAATGCTGAGCGCCGCGACCAACTGCACCTGGCTTGTGCGCTCTCGCGGCACCAGCGCCCGCATGCTGACATAGGCGTTGGCACAAAACGTGTCGTGGTGGCCTGATCGTGCGAGTAACACATTGAACACCACAAGAAACACGACATAGCATGCAGCTCCGGTGAGCAATGCTAGCGGCCACAGCGATCCGAGCGGCTTGAAACCAAAGTGCGCGGGATCCGGCTGAACCGCAACCCCAAAAACGACGATGATCGCAAGGATGAAGAGCTGACTGCCCAACAAGGCTCGGGCGAAAGCGGCGCGTGGCCGTGGCTCACGCTTGTCGCTGCTACTGCCGCGTTTGTGCTTTCGGACGGCAGCGCGAACCGTGTCGTACGCCGACCCAACGGTCAACATAAAAAAGGTCACGTAAAACAGCAATGCCGTCGTCGCCGGATCGATAGCGGCTCCTTATCAATACTTGAATAAAAAAAGGCCGCAACCCTTTCGGGATACGGCCTTTTCCAGACGGTCTACAGTCTACGACGCGTGGATCGCGTTCTTATGAGACTGACGTCGGAAATCGCTTATGCTGTTTTGCGACGCAATCCGAAAACAAGCAATGCAGTGCCGAACAGCATGAGAACGCCCGGTGCCGGGACAGCAACAACGTCGATGGCGTCGAGGAAGTTACCCACGGTGCCCGTCTGCGGTGTCACCGATGTAAAGCGCAATGTGGTTTCAGACGAGTCAGCGGTGAATGTGTAGGAGAACGTGCTCCAGTTGTTCACGGTGTGGTCGTCGATCAGTTCGTTCAGCAAGCTGCCCAAACCGTCCAGTTGAACCTGGAATGATTCGTGGTTGTTACGGCGCGCGCCGTATGCGAATGACAGTGTGTACGACTCGCCTGCTGTGGTCGCAAACGACTGGTAGATTGAGAACGCGCCGCCACTGCTTGGGTGTGCGTTCAATTCAGCGTGCTGGGTGCCTTCGTACGCGCCGATTGCGCCGAAGTCCTGCCAGATTTCGATGTTGCTGCCATCCCAGCCGTCGACGTCAGAAGAGCTGTACCACTCCCAGCCGCCGTTGCCGTTATTGACTTCGTTGTTCTCGAATCCACCGTTGACGATAAGTCCGGCATTCGCCGCCGTCGATAAAACAAGCGCCAAAACAGTGCTGATGGTTAGTTTGATTCGTGTATTCATTATTCATCTACTCGTGAAGTTGAAGCGCCGGATTCGAACAAGCGCGGTTATGCTGATTACGAA
>JBCBZK010000131.1:0-9872 GCA_039815365.1 Pseudomonadota bacterium
ACGGGCACTCCGGTCAAGCAGTCTTCAATGGTCGTATTCTAGCGCAAAAATGCTGCAGATCGACATTAGCTGTACTGTGCAATTTGCTGCTGGCCGCGAAACATTGTAGTGACATAATGCAATTGAGCCCACGCAACGATGTTGGCCGGTGCTTCACTCTGCAAAGTCGGGGGTGGATTGAATCCCAGAAGGTCTAACGCTTGAGCCAGATTGCGGCCTGCATGTGCGCTGTCGAGCGCGTGAGCGCCAGTCTGTTTGCTGAGTTTGTCGCCATCCTTGCCGATAACGACTGGGAAGTGCGCATAATCAGGGTGCGGCAATTGCAGTTTGGATTGTAAATAGTGCTGTCGTGGCGTTGATTCAAATAAATCGATACCGCGCACAACATGTGTGATGTTTTGTGCCGCATCGTCGATGACGCAAGCGAGCTGGTAGGCAATCAACCCGTCGCGTCTGCGCACAATAAAGTCGCCCGGATCGGCCGACAGGTCATAAACGTGCGTGCTTTGCCAGCGATCCTGGATCTCAATCGGCGCGGCCTCGACACGCACGCGCAATGCGCCTTTGTCCAACCCGCGCTGTCGACACGTGCCTGGGTAACGACCTGTTGGCTGCGTCCGCCGCAACATTTTGCGCGCGCAACTGCAAAAGAACAGCGCACCTTCGTCCAGCAGTTCACGCACCGCATCGTCGTGCAATTGCCGGGACTGGCTCTGGAAGCGCGGCGACTCATCGCAATTGAGGCCGTGCGCTTCGAGGCTTCGCAGAATGCTGTCTGCCGCGCCTGCAATTTCACGGGGTGGGTCGATGTCGTCGATACGAACCAGCCAGGTGCCGTCATGCGCCCGCGCATCTAGATAGCTCACAAGCGCACCAACCAGCGAGCCCAGGTGCAGATGGCCGGTTGGCGAGGGCGCAAATCGCCCTCTATACGTCGATCTACCGGTAGCGATCGTCCCGGTCACGGAATTGCCGTTCGGACAGCTCGCGACGCTCTTGCGCTTCCAGGCACAACGTCGCGACCGGTCGTGCTTCGAGACGTTTCAGACCAATTTCTTCGCCTGTCTCATCGCAGAAACCGTAGCTGCCTTCGTCGATTCGGATCAACGCCTGGCTAATTTTGCGCAACAATTTGCGCTCCCGGTCACGGGTTCGCAGCTCAAGCCCGAACTCTGACTCTTGCGTGGCGCGATCGTTTGGGTCCGGGAAGTTAGCCGCTTCGTCTTGCATGTGCACAACGGTGCGATCGACTTCCTCCATCAGCTCTTTCTTCCAGGCGCTCAGAATGTCGCGGAAGTGTTCGAGCTGCTCATCACTCATGTATTCCTCGCCGCGCTTTGGCTGGTACGGAGCGATGCCATGAATCGGACCTGCGGTCAGGTCTCGACGTGCTGCTGCGCGTTTCACGGGCGCTTTCTTGGCCGGTGCTTTGCGAGCAACAGGTGCTTTACGTGCGGTTGTTTTTGTCAATGGAGTCTTTCTAACTGCCGGTTTCTTGGCGACAGCTTTCTTGGTTGTGGCTTTCTTGGCTACTGCCTTTTTGGCCGCCGGCTTTTTGGCCGCGGTTTTCTTGGCAGCAGGTTTCTTTGCCGCTGTCTTCTTTACAGCAGGTTTCTTTGCCACTTTTTTCTTGGCTGTCTTCTTTGCGGCTGCTTTTTTCACCACCTTTTTCTTGGCGGTTTTCTTGGCGACTGCCTTCTTGGCGGGCGCCTTTTTAGCAACTGTCTTCTTCTTTGCGACAGCTTTTTTCTTAGTTGTTGATTTGGCTACCTTTTTCTTCGTCGGCATCTCATCCTCCGCGACAGGAAAAATCCAAGCGCCGCGATTATACAGATAAAATGCCTAAGGTGTAGCGCGTAGCGTCACGCAAGCTAGATGCCTTGATGGGGCTGGCCTGGTGCCGGCAATGTTACGGGCGTGTCCGGCTGCCAGCCGGTTGCGCGGTGCTCGACGACCACATGTGTATAGACGCCACCGCGCACATTGAAATCGCTTGTGACGCGCATGAAACGCGGCTGCAGCGCATTCACCAGGTCATCCAGAATTTGCCCTGTAACGGCTTCATGGAACGCGCCTTCCTCCCGGTACGACCAGAAGTACAGTTTCAGTGACTTTAACTCCACGCACTTGTCGTCCGGGATGTACTCAACATAGATCGTCGCGAAATCCGGTTGATCGGTTTTGGGGCACAAACAAGTGAATTCCGGGGTGTTAATGCGGATAACAACGTCGCGATCGGGGTGCGGGTTCGGGAAGGTCTCCAGATCTCTGGAAGGGCCTGGGCGCGGAGTTTTCTCAATCTTCTGGCTCATTGACAGGTTCCGTAGTGTGGGTTGCGTCAGGCTGAAACGTCGCGGTTTGCAGCCATCGTTTTGCGAATCGAATTAGCTTACACTAGCCGGCTTGCGCGGCGCTATGCGCCGTGATTTTGAACTACAGATGCATGTTGTTGACATGCTAAATGCGAGCCCATGCGATTAAGCAAAATCAAGCTTGCCGGCTTTAAATCCTTTGTCGAGCCGACAACAATAGACTTTCCCAGCAACCTTGTCGGCGTTGTCGGCCCTAACGGCTGTGGCAAGTCTAACGTCATCGATGCAGTACGCTGGGTTATGGGTGAGAGCTCTGCCAGTCGCTTGCGCGGCGATTCGATTACCGATGTGATTTTTAACGGATCGAGCGCACGCAAACCGGTTGGCATGGCGTCGATCGAGCTGTTGTTTGATAACACCGATGGCAAAGTCGGTGGGCAGTACGCTGCTTTTAACGAAATCTCCGTGCGGCGTACTGTGTCGCGCGATGCGATCTCAAGCTACTACCTGAACGGCACAAAGTGTCGGCGTAAAGATATTACCCAGATATTTCTGGGCACCGGTCTTGGCCCTCGCAGCTATTCAATCATCGAGCAAGGCATGATCTCGCGATTGATCGAAGCCAAGCCCGAAGAGATGCGTGTGTTCATCGAAGAAGCCGCGGGTATCTCAAAATACAAAGAGCGTCGACGTGAGACTGAGAATCGCATTAAGCACACGCGCGAAAACCTCGAGCGCCTTACCGACTTACTTGAAGAGGTGCAAACGCAATTGCGCCGTCTGGATCGTCAGGCTAAGGCGGCGGAACGCTACAAAAAACTCAAGAACGAAGAACGCAAGATCTCTGCCGAGTTGCTAGGTCTGAAACTACGCGATCTCACAGTGATTGCCGAAGATCACGATCGTGTGATCGCGGACAAAGAGAATCAGCTGCAATCGTTGATCGCCTCACAGCGCAAGGCCGAGTCGGGCATTGAAGAGAGCCGCGAACGCTTGGTTGAAAATACCGATGCGTTCAATGAAGTGCAGGGTGAGTTTTATCAAGTCGGCTCGGACATCGCGAGGCTGGAGCAGTCTTTAGAGCACAACCGCGAAATGCGCAAGCGTCAGGCTGCTGATCTTGAACAAGCCGCCTCTGGCGTGGCCGAGATGCAGGAGCTGATCAACAAAGACAGCAGTCAGTTGCAACAGTTGCAGCTCACGCTTGATGCGCTGGCGCCCGATTTAGAGTCATCGCGATTGCGCGAGCGTCAGTCGGGTGAGTCTTTGCAAAAAGCAGAAGCGGCGATGGCTGCCTGGCAAGAATCGTGGGAAACGTTCAATCGCAGCGCGGGTGAAGCTGAACGCGCTGTGCAAGTTGAGAACACACGCATTGAACAGCTGCAGGAACGACTGCAGCGGTTGGCTGATCGTCAAAAGCGTATCGAACAGGAACGTGGCGATTTACCGCTAGACGAATTCGAGGCACAACTCAAAGAAGCAACGAGCATCTCTGAGCAACAGCACTCAGCAGCCGAAGCGGCCGAGCAGGCATTGGTTCAGGTGGATCAAAGCGTTGTTGAAACGCGCAGCGCATTGGACACGGTGAATCAATCGCTCGACGAGCAAAGGTCGACACTGCAACAGATGCGCGGTCGTTATGCGTCTTTGGAGGCATTGCAAAAGGCGGCGCTCGGTGAGGGCGAGCAACAAGTAGCGGATTGGTTGTCCGGTCAGTCTCTGACCGACGCTAAACGAGTGGCGCAACAGTTGCGCGTGAATGGCGGTTGGGAGATTGCGGTAGAGACCGTGTTGGGTTCTTACCTGCAAGCAGTCTGTGTTGATGACATTGATAAGCGGGCACGCGCGCTGAGCCAATACGAAGGTAGCGGGGTTGTGCTTGTAGACGCTGCGCGCTCAGGCTCCGATGCACCATCCGGGCGATTGCTTGGCGAAATCAACGATGCGCCTGCCGCAACACGTGAGTTACTCGCGTCTGTACGTTGCGTTAACGGGATTGATGAAGCACTCGCGCTGCGCGATCGGCTGGATGACGGCGAATCTGTTGTGACCCGCGATGGTATCTGGATAGGTCGGCATTGGGTTCGTATGGGGCAGGATGCGACGCGCGCCGGTGTGTTGCAGCGCGAGCAGGAAATGCGCGAATTGCACAGCGCATTGAACGACCAATCGGAATTGGTGACAGAAAGCGAGCAGCAGCGCGATAAGCTTCGTACGGCCTTGTCTGATGCCGAAGCACAACGTAACAAGGCACGTCAGGAAGCAGGGGCGGCGAACCGCACCGCTGCGGAAGCGAAAGCGCGTGTCCAGAGCACAGCAGTGCGACTGGAAGAAACGCAGCAACGTCTGGCGGCGGCCAACAGCGCTTTTGATGTTGCCGCGCGCGAAGCGAATGAAACCCAGAGAACGCTCGACGACAGTCGCAAGGTGTTGGAGCGCACAGCGAGCCAATTGGAAACCGTCGGTCAGGATCGTGCGCGCCTTGAGTCACAACGCGCTGAGCTTCGATCCGATTTGGATCGGGTTCGTCAGCAAGCCGCTGAAGACCGCTCGGCGGTTCAGGATTTAGCACTGAAGTTTGAATCGGGCCGCAGCTCGCGAGAATCAGCTGAGCAGGGTCTGCAGAGAATGACGACACAGCTGCAGCAGTATCAGCGCCGACAGTCCAGTTTGCAGGGCGAGATGGATAAAGCGGCAGAGCCAGTTGCACAAATGCAAGAAACGCTCGCGACACAATTGGAGCAGCGCGTTTCGGTTGAGCAGAGAATGGGCGAGGCACGTTCGCGTGTTGAAAACGTCGAGCAACAATTGCGTGAGCTTGAGTTGCAGCGTAGCGAGCACGAGGCTTCTGTCGGTGACGCGCGCGAGCAGCTCGGCGAATCTAAGCTCGCGGCGCAAGATACAGCGACACGTCGTGAAGGTTTGCTGGAGCAATTATCCGAAATGGACTTTGAGCTTGAGAGTCTCATGGCCGAGCTCGATGACGCCGCTTCTGCGGATACCTGGGGCGAACAACTGGTTGCGATTCAGCGCAAGATCGAGCGTCTTGGCCCGATCAACCTGGCCGCAATTGATGAGCAGCGTGAGCAGTCGGAGCGCAAGGAATATCTCGACGCGCAATTGAATGACTTGAATAGTGCGCTGACGACGCTTGAAAACGCGATCCGCAAAATCGATCGCGAAACGCGCAACCGTTTCAAGGAAACCTACGATCAGGTGAACACCGGCTTCCAGCGGTTGTTTCCGCAGTTGTTTGGTGGCGGTCAGGCTTACATGGAGTTGACCGGAGACGATTTGCTGGCCGCAGGCGTCACGGTGATGGCGCGACCGCCGGGCAAACGTAACAGCACCATTCATTTGTTGTCGGGTGGTGAAAAGGCACTCACCGCGGTTGCGCTCGTGTTTGCGATTTTTGAGCTCAATCCTGCGCCGTTCTGTATGTTGGATGAGGTCGACGCCCCGCTGGATGACGCAAACGTCGGTCGTTTCTGTAATATCGTCAAGCAAATGTCCGATCAGGTGCAATTCGTGTTCATCAGCCATAACAAGGCAACGATGGAGATGGCGCAACAGCTGATGGGTGTGACGATGAATGAGCCGGGCGTATCGCGCCTTGTAGCAGTGGATATCGACGAAGCGGTTAAGATGACGGCATCCTGATCGCAGGTGGAACGAAATGGATGAACTACGGATCGCATTGCTGGTGCTCGGAATCGTGGTGGTCGTGGGCGTCTATTTCACCACGCGCCGCAAGACAGCCGCGCCGCTGCGCAATTCCGAACCCGGCGGACGCGTTGAGCCGAGTTTCGATGCCGAGCCGCTAAACGATCCCCAGCTTGGGACGGACAGCGCCAGCGATCATGACAGAGCGCTACCTGAGATGCGCGCAATGAACGCGGAGCCGTTAGTGGCGCCAACGTTGTCGCCTGACGAGATGCCTGAAGCCAGTGACGCATCTCCAGAGCGTGACTCAGCCCCAGCACCGGATATTCCGGAAAAGGTCATTTCGCTGCGAATCGTCAAGAAAGACGGCGGTCTGTTTGGCGCTGAACCGGTCATATTGAAGCTTCGCAGCTCGGGCATGCAGCATGGACGTTTCGGGATCTTTCATTATCTGGCGGCTGACACTGATGACGACGCAATGTTCTCCGCAGCGAGTCTGACAGAGCCCGGTAGTTTTGATCTGCAAAAGGTAAAGGATGCCGAGCTCGCTGGGCTCAGTATTTTTATGCTTCGGCCAGGCCCGGGTCGCGGCGTCGATGCGTTCGACAAGATGATTGAGGTCGCGCGCGCAGTATCAATTTCTCTTGAGGGTGAGTTGCTCGACGGCGACGGCAGCACGTTAAGTATCCAGCGCGAACGTTTCTTGCGCGAAGAACTGATTCAATATGAGTTGCAGCATCTCAAATTGTCTTGACGCCAATGTCTGACGAATTCGAAATAGCGCGGACAAAAGCGGCCGCGTTGACCAAAGAGATCAACGCACACAACCATCGCTACTACGTGCTGGATGACCCGACCGTTCCGGATGGTGAGTATGACCGTTTGTTAGTCGCGCTTCAGGCCATTGAAACGCAATTCCCCGAGCTCGTATCGCCGACTTCACCGACGCAGCGTGTTGGCGCGGCGCCTGCGGCTGGCTTTCCGGTTGTCACGCACGCCTTACCGATGTTGTCGCTGGGCAATGCGTTTTCGGATGAGGAGCTTGAGCGTTTCGTCGTGCGTATCGGCGAGCGGCTGGGCGCCGTTGAGATAAAAGATCTTGTGTTTAGCGCCGAGCCAAAATTGGACGGTGCCGCGGTGTCGATGATGTATGTCGACGGTATGCTCGAGCGCGCCGCGACGCGCGGCGACGGCGTGCATGGCGAAGACATTACGCATAACGTACGCACGATTCGTTCAGTGCCCCTGACGCTGACGGGGGCCGACATACCCGATCGATTGGAAGTGCGCGGTGAAATTTTTATGCCAAAAGCCGGTTTCATAGCGTACAACGAGCGCGCTGAGGCAACTGGCGAGAAACCGTTCGTGAACCCGCGTAACGCAGCGGCAGGCAGCTTGAGGCAGCTCGATCCAGCGCTGACAGCCCGTCGACCCCTCGACATGTATTGCTACGCCGCGGGTCTGGTTGAAGGCGGCACGCTGCCGACGACCCATACCGACACGTTGGCTAAGCTTGCATCCTGGGGTTTGAAAACCAACCCTGAGGTGCGCCCGGTCACCGGGGCGGAGGGCTGCATCGAGTACTACCAGGCGTTGGAGCAACGGCGTGCTGGGTTGCCGTACGAAATTGATGGTGTGGTCTTTAAAGTAGACGCATTCGATCTCCAGGAAACATTGGGCAATGTTTCAAGGGCGCCGCGGTGGGCGATCGCCCGCAAGTTCCCTGCAGAGGAGGCGGTCACGGTTGTTCGTGCGATCGAGTGGCAAGTTGGTCGGACAGGCGCCGTGACTCCGGTAGCGCGTCTGGAGCCTGTATTTGTTGGTGGCGTTACCGTCAGCAACGCGACGCTGCACAATATCGATGAGCTGCAGCGCAAGGATATCCGGCCAGGCGACAGCGTCACGATCCGTCGCGCCGGAGACGTCATCCCCGAGATCGTCGGCAGCATCCTTGAGCGCCGCCCTTCAGGCGCCGAGCCAGTTGCTTTGCCTAGCGTATGCCCCGTATGTGGCTCGCCAGTGGAACGTATCGGCGACGAGTCGGTAGCCCGTTGCATCGGTGGCCCGCTGGTTTGTACCGCGCAGCGCGTAGAAGGGCTCAAACACTTTTCGTCGCGCAAGGCGATGGATATTGAAGGTTTGGGTAGCAAGCTGATTGAGCAGCTAGCTCAAGATCGGGTGAGTAGCCCCGCCGATCTATACAGGCTCACGGCGGAAGAATTGGCGCAGCTGGACCGAATGGCAGAGAAATCCGCCAAAAATGTGATTGCGGCGATCGATAAGAGCAAGCAAACAACGCTGCCAAGGTTCCTTTTTGCGTTGGGTATTCGTGATGTAGGCGAGACGACCGCCGAGTCATTGGCGATGCACTTTGGGTCTATCGAGGCACTGCTTGCCGCTGATGAGGCTGCCCTGATCGATGTTGAAGATGTCGGTCCGGTTGTAGCAAAGCGTGTGCTCAGTTTCTTCGGCAATCCGGATATGCAGGTGCTGATTCGGGAGCTCAGAGCCCTTGGTATCGTTTGGCCGGAAATCGATACAACCGCCGATGAGTCCGACCATGATCACTTTTTTAGCGGCAAGACAGTTGTGCTCACTGGCACGCTAAGCACGCTGAACCGCACGGAGGCCTCGGCCCGGATTAAGCGACTGGGTGGCAAAGTAACGAGCAGCGTTACAAGCAAAACAGACCTGCTAGTCGCTGGTGAAAAAGCAGGATCGAAGCTACAAAAAGCGCAAAACCTCGAAATCGAAGTTATAGACGAAGAAACGCTGATTCGCATTTTCGACGAGTCTTAGCCGCCGATAGAACTCTCTCGACCGTCTCAATTTCTCTGTTTTTAAAGAGAAATGTGGTCTTGCAGGTACCAAAAACGTCACTGCCGAGGTTGATCCAAAAATCCCAGAAAATGGGCACTTATTCCCAACTCTTTGATTTTGTTGCTTTGATTTCAGGCGATTCATAGTATCTCGACCATGCGCAGTGCAATCCAAGAAAAACTACTAAATGTCCTTTTGAAGGCGATAAAACCACTTGTACACCTACTCTTGGAGTCAGGTATTGGTCATAGGGAATTTTCTGAAATTGCCAAGCGCGCTTTCGTTGAAGTTGCAACGAAGGAATACGGGATTCGAGGTCGCGATACGAATATTTCTCGCGTAGCCGTAATGACCGGGTTGACGAGAAAAGAAGTCAAGAAGATAAGAGAAGGGCTGGGTGATAGCGACGAAGAGAGAACACTAAAGCCCATCCCAGCATCTGTTGTTCTTCACTATTGGTTCTCGGACAGTGATTTTTTGGATAGTTCAGGTAAACCGCGTTTGCTGAACTTCGATCAAGGCGAGAACAGCTTCCGTGATTTGGTGAAAAAGTATGCCGGAGATATCCCGCCCGGAGCTATCAGAACAGAATTGAAGAGAACTGGCGCTATTGAAATCCTAGATGACGGTCAACTTGAGACAAGGCGCCGTGAAGTGGTCGCACCCCAAGGAAGCGAGCGGCTTTTGAGGGCGATCGAACGGCCACTCACAGCTATGATGATGAACCTCGAATACAACAATATCGAAGAGATAAGGAAGGGTTACGCCGTTGATGGCTGGCCTGAGCGAATCGTGCATATAGGTGCAATCCCAGAGAAGGAACGCCCGAAGGTATTCCGAGTAATCAAAGAGAAAGTGAGAGTCTTTTCCGAAGATCTGGACGATGCAATTGGATCATTCGAAAAAACGTCGAAAGTAGCCTCAGAGGTCTTGACGAAAAACGCAAAAGAGGAATTTTCGGTAGGTCTTGGTGTTTATTATTTCGAAACGTAGCCGTTGACATTCAAACCCGCAGTCGACTGTTAACATATATGGTCAAATAATTTACATAACGTAAACAATTGCGCATTTTACTAG
>JBCBZK010000045.1:0-24518 GCA_039815365.1 Pseudomonadota bacterium
AAGAAGCCTGGCAGTATAATGCGCCGGAATCTTCAAGCACGGCGCGGACGAGTTTGTTATTCAAATCATGGCCTGACTTATAGGCTGTGTACTCACCAACCAGACTGTGGCCGAGTAAAAACAAGTCGCCAACAGCATCAAGCACTTTGTGTTTGACGAATTCATCTTCGTAACGCAGACCGTCTTCGTTCAGGATTCGGTAATCATCCAGAACAATAGCGTTATCCATACTGCCGCCAAGCGTGAGCCCACGCTCGCGCAACGCTTCGATATCTCGCATGAAACCGAACGTACGTGCGCGACTGACATCTCTTAAAAAAGCACTGGATGACAGATCGAGACTGATGTGCTGGCGTTGCTTGTTGAACACCGGGTGATTGAACTGAATGCCGAAATTGATGCGAAAGCCGTCAAACGGGGTGAGCTCTGCCCACTTGTCGCCGTCTTCAACGCGAATCTTGCGGCGAATTCGGAGCAATCGCTTAGCGGCGTCTTGCTCTTCAATACCGGCGGATTGAATCAAAAATACAAATGGCGCGGCGCTGCCGTCCATGATCGGAACTTCAGGTGCACTAATATCGACGTACAAATTATCGATACCAAGCGCAGATACCGCGGCTAACAGATGCTCAACTGTCGCGACTTTATGCTCACCGTTAAACAGGTTTGTCCCGAGCATCGTCTCGCGAACAGAATTGCCATGAGCAGGAATATCAACGGGATCGGCCAGATCAACGCGACGGAACACGACACCTGTATTGACGGCGGCTGGCCGCAACGTCAGGTAGACCTTGTCGCCGGTATGCAATCCCACGCCGGTGGCGCGGATCGTCGTCTTTAACGTTCTTTGTCGCAGCACTACAACAACCCTTACAATTCGGGCGCCCTTACAGAGCAGCCTTTCAATGCTCGCGAAAATTCCGCAAACCATTGAGTAGACACAAAAAAACGAAATCCATCTCATGTATGGCGAGAGATGCAGTGCGCTTGCCCAAGCGATTGCGCTGCTCGCCTGTTGCATTTTGTCGTCACAGATTGCGCGATGTACGCAAGCAAGTTATGAACAAAATCAACTAGTTGTCATGTGATAGTAACGAAATTTTCATAGAACGCAAGGATTTGTTGTGCACTGCAACCAGACCGCCAGTGAGCGAACGAGCGGTCTGGTTGCATGCATGCGTGCGGCGTTAGTCTGCCTGACGGCGCAAGAACGCGGGAATATCCAGCAAATCTTCCTGCAACATACCATCACCAAGACCGTCACCAACCGCGCGCTTGCGGGCGATCGTCGGTTTTTCCAGGTCCTGGTAATTTGGCTCGACACCACGCTGCGCGGTTTGCGGCGGTTGTGCGACTTCTGCCGGCTTGCGGATCACTCGCATAGGCGGCTGCTCCATCTGCGCCGACGCTTGGCCCAATCCCGTCGCAACAACAGTCACGCGAATACTGTTGCTCATATCGGGATCGATCACTGTACCGACAACGACCGTCGCCTCATCCGACGCAAACGCCTTGATCGTCTCGCCAACTTCCTGGAACTCACCGATTGACAGATCCATGCCCGCGGTGACGTTCACCAGGATGCCGTTTGCACCTGCAAGGTTAATGTCTTCGAGCAATGGACTGGACGCGGCTTTCTCTGCGGCTTCGCGTGCGCGGTCTTCACCCGTCGCAGCTCCGGAGCCCATCATCGCCATTCCCATTTCGGCCATCACGGTACGTACGTCAGCAAAGTCGACGTTGATCAGGCCAGGACGCGTGATGAGTTCGGCGATACCCTGCACTGCGCCCTGCAACACTTCGTTAGCGGAACCAAACGCATCGAGCAGTGTGGTGTCGGCACCCAGCACGCTCAGCAGTTTCTCGTTAGGGATCGTAATCAATGAATCAACGTACTTACCTAACTCGGCAATACCCTGATCCGCGATCGCCGAACGCTTGATGCCTTCCATCGCGAAAGGACGCGTCACGACGGCAACGGTCAGAATGCCCATTTCCTTGGCAACCTGAGCGACTACCGGTGCCGCACCCGTACCCGTGCCGCCCCCCATGCCGGCGGTAATGAACAACATATCGGCGCCATCAATCGCTTCCTGAATTCGGTCGCGGTCTTCCATCGCTGCCTGACGACCCACGTCCGGATTCGCGCCTGCGCCGAGACCCTTGGTAATGTTGCAGCCGATCTGCAGGCCCGAGCGCACGCGCACGTTCTTTAACGCTTGCGCATCGGTATTTGCGCAAATGAAATCAACGCCCTCAATACCTTGCTCTACCATGTAGGAAACAGCGTTACCGCCGCCGCCGCCAACACCGATCACTTTGATCACAGCCGTTTGGCTTTGTGCATCCATCAATTCAAACATATCGCTCACCTTTCGTCTGTTAGACAAATTTTCCAATTAACCGCCACTGCAATGCAGTGGTCTGACACTTTTTGACGCTCAGTACTGCCCTTGAAACCAGGCCTTCATGCGCGCAAGAATTTCTCCGAACTTTCCGCCATTGCGACCGATCGCCTCACTCTTCCCAAGGCTCTCTAATCCGTACAGCAACAAACCAACGCCGGTCGCGTGAATCGGGTTTCGCACAACGTCGGACAAACCGGTCACGTGCTGCGGCACACCCAATCGCACTGGCATATGGAAGACTTCTTCTGCCAACTCAACAGCGCCTTCCATTTTCGAACTACCACCGGTAATCACGAGTCCGGCGGCAATCAGCTCTTCAAAGCCACTGCGCCGCAGCTCATCGCGAATCAACGTAAACAACTCTTCGTAACGCGGCTCGACGATCTCGGCGAGTGTTTGCCGGGCCAGTCTCCGTGGCGGACGATCGCCGACGCTAGGCACTTCGATCGTCTCGTCCGGGTTAGCCAGTTGTGACAGCGCGCAGGCGTATTTGATTTTGATCTCTTCGGCGTATTGAGTCGGCGTACGCATTGACACAGCAATGTCGTTAGTCACCTGATCGCCAGCAATCGGTATCACTGCGGTGTGCTGAATGGCACCACCAAGGAACACCGAGATATCCGTTGTGCCACCACCGATATCGACGATACAGGCGCCCAGTTCTTTTTCATCTTCAGTCAACACCGAGTAGCTCGAGGCTAACTGTTCGAGAACAATGCCTTCGACATCCAGACCGCAGCGCTGCACACACTTAACGATATTTTGTGCCGCGCTCTCGGCGCCGGTCACCATGTGAACTTTGGCTTCGAGACGCACGCCAGACATGCCAACGGGTTCACGAATGCCTTCCTGATTATCGATGATGAATTCCTGCGGCAGGATGTGCAGGATCTTCTGGTCTGCCGGAATCGCGACGGCCTTCGCCGCTTCAATAACGCGATCGACGTCAAACTGGCTCACCTCTTTGTCACGAATCGCGTGCACGCCGTGGGAGTTCAAACTCCGAATGTGGTTTCCGGCAATACCGGTATAGACCGAATGGATATCGCAGCCGGCCATTAGCTCTGCTTCTTCGACGGCTCTTTGAATGGAGTGCACGGTGGACTCGATGTTGACGACAACACCTTTCTTAAGCCCGCGCGACGGGTGTGTTCCGATCCCGATGACCTCGACCGTATCGTCATCGGCAACCTCACCGACAATCGCGACAACTTTCGATGTACCGATATCCAACCCTACGATCAGGTTTTGTTCGCTCTTACGCGACATTCACTGAATCTCCATCGTCGTACTAACCGCGGCGGCGGCTTCGAGGCGCACCTGCTCGCGAAATTCAGGCCGTTTCCAACCCACCGCAAACCCATTGCTGTAGCGCATGTCGACATAACGAATTTTCTCGGCATGCCGAGCAACTACAGGACTGGCAACATCGACGAAGCGACTTGCCCGTTCACGCGCCTCGCGACGACCCAGTCGAACTTCGATACCATTGCCCAAAACAAACTGCCAGGCACCGCGCTTATCCAACGTAACAGCACGCAACCCTAGCCCTGCCTCGATCAACGGCCCGCGCAATGCAAGGTATTGGGCTGCAACCGATTGAACCTTTGCGTCAGGCCCGGAAAGTCGCGGCAACTCCGCATACTCGTGACGCGCGCTGTCGATAAACAACTCACCGCGTACGTTGAGTAACCCTCGCTCACCCCACCGCGCCGCAGGTACCTGCTCGGTAACCACGATGTGAATGCGATCGGGCCACACGCGACGCACGCTCGCGGTATCAACCCAAGCCAGTGCTTCGATGCGCTGCTGCATCCGTTTCAGACTCGCGCCAACGAAACCCAATGGAATCTGCTCCGCAACTGCACCGCGAACATCCATTGCGCTCACACGCTGGAAGGGTCCATCGACGGTCATAGCTGCAATAGGCACATCAAGCCCTTCACGTGCTGCCCACGCACCACCGGCAATCACAACCGCGATTACGGCAACAATGACCGTTCGCTGCACAAGGTGTGCCGGTACGTTGAGTACGATGCGTTTAGGCTTACCAGCCGTTTTGCGACGCCGCGCTTGCTTATGACTCATGTCCGTTGCTCTTTCGTCACAGGTTGCGCCAACGCAAGGATTCGCATGCACAACTTGGGAAAACTGATACCGGCGGCAGCACCGGCACAGGGCACCAGACTGTGGTCGGTCATGCCCGGCACGGTATTCACTTCAAGCACATAGGGCTTGCCGTCGGCGTCGCACATGAAGTCAACACGGCCCCAACCTGCGCAACCCAACGCATCAAAACTCGTCAGCGCCATTGCAGCCAATCGATCTGCAAATGCCGCGTCGTCGATAAGCGCGGGGCAAGTGAACCGCGTTTGCTCGGATTCATATTTGGCGTTGTAATCGTAGAACGTGTTTGCCGCCTCAATATGAATCACCGGCAACGCCTCGCCGTCGACAATGCCAATGGTGTACTCCGCACCCATCAGTTGGGTCTCAACGAGCACGACATCGTCGAACTGGAGTGCTGCGTCCAAAGCAGTTTGTAATCCGTCTACCTTGTCTACCGGCATAGAGCCAAGACTCGAGCCGCCGCTCGCCGGTTTGACGAACACCGGAAACGTTAATCCGGTGGGTCGCGGGTCACCGCGACTGACGTGAACACCTCGCGGTACGTCGATGCCAGCGTCTCTCAACACCGCCTTGCTACGCACTTTGTCCATTGCCAGCGCGCTACCCAAAACGCCGCTACCAGTGAATGGCAAACCGAGCGTCGTGAGCGCACCTTGCACCGTGCCATCTTCTCCGGCGCCGCCATGCAACGCGTTAAACACAACGTCGAAACCAAGCGCACCAAGCTCTGTCAAAGGCGTGTCGCTCGGATCAACGAATTGTGCATTAACGCCTTCGGACTGCAACGCTGCACAAATGGCCGAACTGCTCGCCAATGACACCTCACGCTCACCGGACACACCGCCGCCGAGCACTGCGACTTTGCCGAACCGAGACGAGGTCATGCTGCCACCCCTAGAAACCGTACTTCGTGACGAAGTTCAACGGCATGGGTATCTGCGACAGTTTGCATGACATGCTCGATCAATGACTCGATATCCGAAGCCGTCGCGCCGCCCGTATTGATAATAAAATTGGCGTGCTTGGTCGACACTTCAGCACCACCGATTTTCGTGCCTTTCAGCCCGGCCGTCTCAATGAGACGGGCGGCGTGATCACCCGTCGGATTGCGAAACACCGACCCGCAACTTGGCAACCCAAGAGGTTGCGTCAGCTTGCGCTTGTCCTGTAACACCTGCATATGCTGCGCACTAGGTTCGTAGTCTGGATCGAACCGTAAACGCGCACCAACAAACCACTGCCCTTGTTGCCCAGTCACGGTACGGTAGCTCACATCAAAATCGTCTTTCTCACGCGTTTGAATATCGCCGTTCGCGTCGAGCATGCGCACATCTTGAACAACATCCCACGTTTCGTGACCATGTGCTCCGGCATTCATGGTCAATGCCCCGCCGAGTGATCCAGGGATACCCGCAAAAAATTCGCTAGGACCTAATGACCATCGCACGAGTTGTCTGGCAAGCGTCGTACACGGAATGCCGGCGCTGGCCGAAACCGTCAGCGCGTCTTCGCGAACAAGATCATTCGGCAGTTTCTTGGTCGTGATGACTGCGCCGCTGACACCTTTATCACGCACCAGCAAATTGCTGCCCAAACCGACCCAGTGCAGCGGTAGCTCGCGAGGCCAGATACGTACGAAAGCGGCGAGACTGTCTTCGTCACGCGGCTGGAACAACACTTCAGCATTACCACCGACGCGCCACGACGTGTGCGCTGACATTGGCGCATTGAAAGACACGCTATTGCCGAACGTCTGCGTCAAATGCGCGTGCAAGGCTTGATGAGAATGCTGAGTAGACGCGCTCATACAGCGACTCCGTCAGACTGGCGGAAAATCGTCGCTAACTGCTGTGGCAGTTCTTGCACCGCGCTGCCGATGTCACCTGCGCCCATCACAAGCAGTAAGTCACCTGGCAGCAAGACATTGGCCAAGGTTCGCGCCAAGTCCGAAGGGCCTTCGCAAAACACCGGCTCGATCACACCGCGACTGCGGATCGAACGCGCCATTGCGCGACCGTCGGCATTCGCAATCGGCGTCTCGCCAGCGGCGTACACTTCGAGCAACACAAGTACATCCGGCAAGCTCAGCACGCTCGCAAAATCATCCATCAGATCATGTGTACGCGTGTAGCGATGCGGCTGAAACGCAAGCACAACGCGGCGTTCCGGCCAGCCCTGTCGCGCGGCCTCGATCGTTGCGGCAAGCTCGGTTGGGTGATGGCCATAGTCATCGACGATCTGCACCGCACCATCATCCAGCGGAACGTCTGCAATATGCTGAAAGCGCCTGTCGATACCGCTGAACTGATTCAGTGCATCGCCAATCGCGATATCGGGAACATCAAAATCGGTTGCCACCGCAATCGCCGCAAGTGCGTTGCGAACGTTGTGTTCGCCAGGCAAGTTCAACGTCACTGACATAAGGTCACGTCCATCACGCTGCACATCAAAAGTGCTGCTGTTGCGCTTGAACTGCACGTTGATCGCACGTATGTCTGCACTGTCACCAAGACCATAGGTCACAAGAGAGCGCGCTACGTTCGGTAATACAGTGCGTACACCTGGGTCGTCGATACACACAACCGCAACGCCATAGAATGGCAGGTTGTGTAAGAAATCAGTGAACGATTGGTACAAACGCGACATGTCGTTCTCGTAGGTACCCAGATGATCTGCATCGATGTTAGTCACAATGGCGATCAGCGGCTGCAGGTGATGGAAAGACGCATCCGACTCATCTGCCTCAGCGACAAGATAGTCGCTCGTGCCGAGACGCGCATTGGTATCTGCGCCTTTCAGACGCCCGCCGATAATGAATGTTGGATCCATCGCCGCTTCACTGAGAATGCTTGCGATCAGACTCGTCGTCGTCGTTTTTCCGTGTGTCCCAGCGACTGCAACGGAACGCCGCGAAAAGCGCATAAGCTCGCCGAGCATTTCAGCGCGTGCGACCACAGGAATGCGCTGCGCCTCCGCAGCAAGTAACTCGCTATTGGAAGGATCAATTGCACTGGATGCGACGACGACATCAGCATCACCAAGATTTGATGATGCATGGCCAATCAGGATATCGGCACCAAGCCGCGCAAGGCGTTCAGTAACCGGTGTGACTTTCAGGTCAGAGCCTTGCACGTCGTAACCCTGGTTGAGCAACACCTCGGCAATGCCGCACATACCCGCGCCGCCGATACCGACAAAGTGAATTCGATGAATCCGTCGCATCCGCAAGTTCATGCCTGCTGCTCCAACGACGAATCCCCCAAAACCTCAGCACAACTCGACAGGATCTGCTGAACAGAATCATCCCCGCGCAAAGCACGCGCTTTCTCTGCGCGCTGCAATAATGCAGCTCGATCCGTACCGAGCGATTGCAACGCTGCGAGTAGCGACGCGGGATTTAAAACATCTTGGCGAATAAGAACCGCAGCGCCTGCGTCGACAAGCGCTTGCGCATTGGCTGCCTGATGATCATCAACTGCGTTCGGGTAAGGCACAAAAACCGCACCAAGCCCAACGCTCACCAATTCCGCTACTGTCAACGCACCCGCGCGACAGATCACAACATCGGCCCATGCGAACGCCTCGGCCATGTCCTCAATGTAGGCGGTGACCTCAGCGCGTACACTGTGCGCCGCGTAGGCGTCCTGGGCGATCTCAAGCGTGGCATCGCCCGCCTGATGGCGCACTTCCGGCCGCGCATCTGCTGGCATCAACGCAAGCGCACTGGCAACCTCACGGTTCAGCGCTAACGCGCCAAGACTGCCGCCAATAACAAGCAAACGAAGCGCACCCTGACGCGGCATAAAGCGGACGGCTGGCGCATCAACAGCACGAATGGCTGCGCGCACCGGGTTCCCGACCGTTAGCGGACGCCGATCACGCTCGAACGCGCCGTCGAAACCCTGCAAAACACGTTTTGAACATCGCGCCAACAGTCGATTGGTCAGACCTGCGACTGCGTTTTGTTCATGAATCACCAGTGGCGTGCGCGTGAGCCAAGCCGCAACGCCGCCCGGTCCGCTGACAAAACCGCCCATACCAATGACCAATCGCGGCTTCACGCGACGCATCACTCGCAGCGCTTGTTGCACAGCCCAGAGCACCTTGAACGGCGCCAACAACCAGCTTAATGCGCCCTTGCCTCGTAAACCTCGAATCGACAGCCACTCGATCGGTAGACCTTCGGCAACAACCACGCGTGCTTCCAGACCGTGCGCGGTCCCAAGCCATGTCACAGGCTGGGATACGTTTTGCAACGCACGTGCGATCGCGAGCGCCGGATACACGTGTCCGCCGGTGCCACCTGCCATCATCAATACAGGCGCGCGCGTCATGAGCGCTTACCTTTACGCACAGACGGCGGCGCAGCACTGCCACTCACTTCATGGTGAATACGCAGCAACAAACCAATCGCTGTCATGACGATAATGATACTACTACGGCCATAGCTTATCAGCGGCAGCGTCAGACCTTTCGTAGGCAACAAGCCGGCGTTGACACCTATGTTGATAAACGCTTGCAACCCTAACCAAACGCCAATACCAAGCGCGACGTAAGCCTGGAACCACTGACCATTTTCAGCAGCGAGCTTTGCCAACCTCAGAATCCGCAACACAAAAAACAAAAACAGACCAACCAATAGCGTCACGCCGAGCAAACCGAACTCCTCAGCGAATACGGCGAACACAAAATCGGTGTGTGCTTCGGGCAGATAGAACAACTTCTGCACGCTGTCACCAAGGCCGACTCCAAACCACTCGCCGCGCCCTATTGCAATGTGCGATTGCGTCAGCTGAAAACCGGTGTCGTACGGGTCTGCCCATGGATCCAAAAAACCCATTAGACGACGTTTGCGGTAATCACTGGTTAGCGCCAGCGCGATGAACGCGGCAATACCTGCGCAACTGATCACTGCGAAATCCCTGACCCGTGCACCGGCCACGAACAACATGATCATCGTCGTCGCAAGCAACACGGTAGCCGCACCAAAGTCGGGTTCCATCAACAACAGCATTGCAGCAAAAGACAGCACAATCATTGGTTTGAGCAAACCCGAAAACTGACTTCGCAAGCTCGCTTGCTGACGAAGTGCGTAACCTGCGATATACAGAATCAGCGCAAGCCGAGCAGGCTCGGATACCTGCACGCCAATACCAGCAATCTTGACCCAGCGAGTACTGCCGTTAACGGTTGTGCCGACACCTGGCAGCAACACCAAGCCTAACAAACACAAACCGAACAGCAACAAGATCGGCCCTGTGTTCTCCCAAACATCGGTGGGCACCAGCAGCATAAAACCGGCACCGGCAAAACCGATGACGAGTGCTTGCAATTGCCGCTTCAAGAAGAACAGTGGCTCGCCGTGGTTGCCTTCGGCAATACCAATAGAAGACGAGGCAAGCATGACGAGACCGATCGCCAGTAGAGCGACAGACATCAGCAGCAAGACACTATCAATTCGTAACGGGGTGAAACGCACTGGCAGCGGAATAGAAAAACTGGAGGCCCGCTGGTTCATTCAACGTGCTCCTGAACCAGTGCGCAGAAGTGTGTGCCGCGCTCCGCGAAATTCAAGAATTGATCATGACTCGCAGATGCTGGCGCCAGAAGGACTGTCTGCCCTGACGTCGCGACTGCTGCGGCGTGCACGACAGCTGCACGCAAATCGCTAACGCGCCGACAAGCCCGTTCCGCCTGTGACAAGGCATCGCACACCTCATCCGCATTCTCACCGTAAACAACACAGCTCACGACGTGGTCAGGTAGGGCACGTGCAAACTCAACGAAGTCCTCACCCTTGCTGCGCCCGCCCAATAGCAACACCGTCTGTTGTACGCCGGCATTGACTGATGCGAGCGCTGCCGCGCAATTGGTTGCCTTCGAATCGTTGATCCAGCGAACGCCCTGTAAGGTCGCGACATGTTGATGGCGATGCGCCAAACCGGCGAATGACCGCACCGCGCGCAACATGGCGCTCATCGGCAAATCAATGCTGCTGCCTAACGCAAGCGCTGCAAGCACGTTGGCATGGTTGTGCCGGCCGACCAATGCACTGTCTGCCACCGGTAACAGCGGTGTTTCGCCAAACATGAAATGGTCTTCGCCCGCAAATTCCGCGATACCAAAGTCACGGCTTCCTGCCGGCTTATGCGCCGAAAAACGCAGGACCTGCGTGTCGCTGTCGATCGTGGCAGGCGTTGGTGTATCCGCATCAATCACGGCATAAGCCGCCTCGTTGAAAATACGTTCCTTGGCGTTTCGGTAGTGTTCAAACGATCCATGCCAATCCAGATGATCCGGCGACACGTTTAATAGGCATGCACTGTGCGCGATCAGATTGTCGGTGCGCTGCAACTGAAAACTCGATAGCTCAAGCAGGTAAACGCCCTCGCTGTCGAGCATCGGCAAATCCAATGCCGGAGGTCCCAGATTACCGCCGGCAGCGCTGGTCACATTCGCGTGCTGGCACATCGCACTCAATAGGCTGACGACGGTACTTTTGCCGTTAGTGCCGGTCACACAGACGATCGGTGCAATGGCTTCCCGACAGAACACGGCAATGTCCGAGAGGATCGGCACCCCTGCGTTCCGCGCCCTTTCCAGTAACGGCGATGTGTCGGGAATTCCCGGCGAAACGATGAGCTGATCAAATCGATCAATATCGACTTCATCGAAACCCTTCAGCACACAGGCATCAGGCAACACATCAGTGATTGCGCCAGCATCTGCATCCGGACGGCTGTCGACAAACATTGCACTGTGTCCGTGCCGCGCCAACCACCGCGCAACAGACTGCGCTGTGTCGCCCAGACCGAGCACTAAAGTACGCGTACGCACGCCGTTACCGAGTTTGGCATCGGCGCCGTAAGCAGCATATGGCACGCTTGCAACACTCATCGGATTTTCAGACTCGCAAGTCCGACCAATACGAGGATCACCGTAATGATCCAAAAGCGAACGATGACTTTAGGCTCCGGCCAGCCTTTGAGTTCGTAGTGGTGATGCAGCGGGGCCATGCGAAAAACACGTTTTCCCGTCAGCTTGAACGAGGTGACTTGAATAATCACAGACAACGTCTCAACGACGAACACGCCTCCCATGATCACCAGCACAAGCTCCTGACGAACGATAACGGCAACCATGCCGAGCGCCGCGCCCAGCGCAAGCGCACCAACATCACCCATGAATACTTGTGCCGGGTACGTGTTAAACCACAAGAAACCAAGACCGGCGCCAGCGAGCGCCGCGCAGAACACCAACACTTCACCGGCGCCCGGCACATACGGCACGCCAAGGTATTCGGAGAAGTTCACATTACCGGCAACATAGGCGAAGACACCGAGCGCACCGCCGACCAGTACGGTTGGCATGATCGCAAGCCCGTCAAGACCGTCGGTCAGATTGACCGCATTGCTAAAGCCAACGACGACGAACGTCGTGAACAACACCTGCAAAATGCCCAGCGGCAAAATAACGTTCTTCAAAAACGGAAAGATAAGACTGGTCTCTACCGGGCCGCTCGCTGTCTGGTACAACACAATCCCGGCAACCACAGCAAAGAGGCTCTGCCACAACAACTTGTAACGACCGGGTAAGCCAACACTGTCGCGCATCACAAGCTTGCGCCAGTCATCGTAAAAACCAATACCGCCGAACGTCAGCATGACGAGCACGACAACCCAGACAAAGCGGTTACTGAGGTCAGCCCACAGCAACGTACTGAAGGCGACCGCCGTGAGGATCAGCGCACCGCCCATCGTTGGCGTACCTGCCTTGGACAGGTGCGACTCCGGACCATCGTCGCGCACTGTCTGGCCGATCTGCCGACGCGTTAGCCGACTAATCATCGTCGGCCCAATCACAAAAGAAATCACCAACGCCGTCAGCGCACCGAGAATGGCGCGCATCGTCAGGTAACTGAAGACATTGAAGCCACTTTCAAACTGGGTCAGGTATTCGGCGAGCCAAAGCAACATCTCAGCAAGCCTCCTCGGTCGTGTCAGCGAGCGCGTCAACGATGCGCTCCATGCGCATACTGCGTGAGCCTTTCACGAGCACGGCACTGGTGTTGGCAAGATTCTGGCGCGCAGCGACAAGCGTTGCATCGAGCGTTGTGCAAACGTGGGCATCAACGCCGAAACCTTCGGCGGCGTGCGCCGCGAGCTCGCCGAACGTGATGAGTCTTGAGACGCCGATGTCACGCAACGTACGACCTAGCTCCGCATGCAATGACGCGGAGTCGTCACCAAGCTCACCCATATCGCCGATGATCATCGTGACGGATTCATGGTTGGCCACTGCTGCTCGTGCGGCTGCGCACATCGATGCCGGATTGGCGTTGTAGGTATCGTCGATTAATGCGCCGCCGTGCACACCACGCACCACTTTTTGGCGGCCGGGCTCAGGCTTGACCGCGCCGAGCGCTGTAACCATCGCGTTCAGAGAAATACCTGCTGCTACACCGACAGCAATAGCGCCGCAAGCGTTGTGCGCATTGTGCGCGCCGGACAACTGCAAGGTGACAGGCGCGGTAGCGTTGTCACAATGCACCGTAAAGCGCACGCCATCAGAAACATCGAGACCGTCAAACCAAACGTCCGCCCGTGCGGTACTACCAAACGACAGCACGCGCGCCGGCGCTGCCATTTCGCACCATTGGTCGTAGAACACGTCGTCTGCATTAATGACAGCGGTATCGCCATCGCCCAGCGCCGAGAAAAGCTCGCCCTTACCGTCTGCGACACCTTGCAACGAACCAAAACCTTCGAGATGAGCCGGCCCGGCATTCGTGACGATACCAATATGCGGCACAGCCATTTGCGCGAGCGCTGCAATCTCACCGGCATGATTCGCGCCCATCTCTACAACGGCATAGCGATCCTCAGCTGACAAACGCAACAGCGTCAATGGCACGCCGATGTCGTTATTCAAATTACCTTGGGTCGCCAGAGTATTCGCACCGAAACAGGCCGCAACCATCGATCGCATGGTGGTTTTGCCGTTGCTACCGGTAATACCAACCAACATCGGCGTCATCAATGCACGCCACGCGGTTGCCAGGCGCTGCAAACTCGCGCGCGTGTCGGCAACCAACAATTGCGGGAAAGTGCCAGGTTGAAGTCTGTCAACAATGGCCGCGCTCGCACCAGATGCTTGCGCGGCGCTGACAAAATCGACGCCGCGGTAGTGCGGTCCATTCAACGCCACAAACAAATTGCCTTGCGCAATCGATCGCGAATCCGTACTCACGCCTTCGCAATAGACGTTCGCGTATTCACCGGTCAGACCCAGCATGTCAGCAATCTCGTTCAGGGTGGCACGCAACATCAATCGCGCCCTCTCATCTGCAAGGCGCGAGCCGCGATCGCCACATCGTCAAACGCAATGGCATCGTCGCCGATTAACTGGAATTTCTCGTGCCCTTTGCCGGCAATCAATATCGTGTCATTGGCGCCTGCGTTGAGAATCGTGTTCACAATCGCCTGTTCGCGATCCGCCTCAACAGCAAAGTCGCGATCAAAGCCAGCCACAATATCTTCAATGATTGCAGCACTGGACTCATGCCGCGGATTGTCACTGGTGACGACGATACGCGCGGCTGCCGATGCTGCTTTAGCCATCAACGCGCGTTTGCCGCGATCGCGATCGCCGCCACACCCAAAGACGCACCACAACGCGCCATGCGCATGTGCGCCTAGCGTCGCTATTGCCTCAGCCAGCGCCGCCGGTGTGTGCGCGAAATCGACGTAAACCTTAGGGCCTTCGCCCGGTACGCGCTGCATGCGACCCGGTGGCGCGCTTACCTGCGACAACACATCTGCCGCTTGTGCCAATGGTATTCCCGCACACAGTATTGCGGCGAATGCCAATGCCAGGTTCTGGACATTAAACGCGCCGACGAGCGCTGAGCGAATCCGTGCTTGACCCAAGTGGGTGGCACACTCGATATCCAGACCATCCGCAGTTGCATGAGCCGCGGTGACCGAAACAAAACACTCGGCATCGATCGATTGTTGACGCGTACAGACTTGCCACGCTGAATCTGCATGACGTTGCCACAGCGCACGCCCGTAACGGTCGTCACAACACACAATACGAGCGTGGCGATCGCCTTCGAATAGCGACGCCTTGGCTTCGAAGTAGGCATCCATGTCGGCGTGGTAATCCAAATGATCGCGCGTCAAATTACTAAACAGCGCAATGTCCACGCAGATATCTGCCAGACGACCTTGATCCATGGCATGCGACGATGCTTCAAAAACCATCGCCTGACAGCCCTGCTCACAGAACTCGCGCGCCTGACGATGCAACGTGACAGCATCCGGTGTGGTCAGTGTTTGCGACGCCAGCGCATCCGGCAGACCGAAACCCAGTGTTCCCGACAACGCCGTTTGCCGACCGACACGCATCAGTGCGTTAGCAACAAGCCAGGCAATACTGGTTTTGCCATTGGTGCCGGTGACCGCAAAGGTATCCAGCGCCGCCGATGGATGCGCGAAAAAACGCTTTGCCAATAGGCTCGCGAGGTTGTCGTTGTTGACACAGCTGACGACTGGCACACGCGCCGCGATGCCGCGCAGCCGCTCATCGTCAGATGGCAAATCGGTAACCACAGCAACGGCGCCACGCTGTAGCGCTTGCGGTGCAAACGCGATGCCGTGTGCCGACATCCCTTGCAACGCCAAAAACAGCGCGCCCGGCGTGACCGCACGCGAGTCTAGCGTTACGTCGCTGATCGTCACTGGCGGCGCAGCACAAACGCCATCAAGCAATTGATCCAGCGTCCAGCCTTGCGACATTCGTGCAGCCATCATTGCGTATCGACCTGTGCGGTCAGGCGCGTATTCAGACCGGGTGCGTCGTCGGGTGTGAATGCAAGTAGTCGTAACGCTTCGGTCATTACCTCGGCGAACACGGGTGCCGCGACATCACCGCCGTAATAATCGCTACCTGTCGGCTCATCCACAACGACGACTGCTGCAAGCCGCGGTTGTGATGCAGGAACAAGCCCGGCAAACCACGACATGTATTTATCCTGTGAGTAACCGCGCGCCGCATATTTCCAGGACGTACCCGTTTTACCGGCAACCCGGTAGCCGGGAATTGCAGCTTTAGTGCCGGTGCCGCCCGGTAGCACGACGTGCTCCATCATTTGCAAAACGGCACGCGTCGTTTCGGCACTAAGAACACGGTCGCCTTCTACTGGTGCATCCTGACGTAACAGTGAAATCGGCTTGAGTACACCGCCGTTACCGAGCGCAGCGTAGGCGCGTGCCAGTTGCAACGGCGTTACCGAAAGGCCATAGCCATAGGAAATAGTGGCCTGACTAATCGGGCGCCAATGACTGAAATGACTCAGTAGACCCGCCGACTCTCCGGGAAAACCGCTCGATGTCAAAGCGCCGAATCCAAAACTGGACAAGCTACGCCAAAGTTGCTCAGGCTCCATCAGCATCGCGACTTTCGTCATACCGACGTTGCTCGAGCGAGACAGCAGTGTGGTCAAATCGATTTTGCCAAGATTATGATGATCAGAGATAGGCTTGGCACCCACCTGAATCATGCCCGGTGACGTATCGACAATGACGTCTTCCGACACAACGCCGTGCTCCAGCGCTGCTGCGACGATCAACGGCTTAATGCTCGAACCGGGCTCCATAATATCGGTAATCGCGCGGTTGCGATTTCGCTCGCCAGTCCATTGATCACGATCGTTAGGGTTGTACGAAGGCTGATTCACCATCGCTAGCACTTCACCCGTTCGCACATCCACGATTACCATGGAGCCTGATTGCGCACCGTGCAGATGCATCGCGCGCTTGAGTTCACGATAGGCGAAATACTGAAGACGCAGATCAATGCTACTGGCAAGGTTCTCGCCATGCCGCGCAGGACGAATACTCTCAACCTCTTCAATGACATGACCGAGGCGGTCACGCAGTACGCGCTTCGCACCGCGCTCGCCGGCTAGCGAATGATTGAAGGCCAGCTCGAGGCCCTCCTGACCAACGCCATCGACATCCGTGAGACCTACCAAATGACCAACGACTTCGCCCGCCGGGTAGTAACGTTTGTATTCACGCAACACATCGATACCAGCCAACCCAAGCTGGGCAACGCGTTTAACCTGATCAGGCTTGGCGTGGCGCCTGAGATACACAAATTCACGCGAGACGTTGCGGTTGATGCGTCGCATCAACTGGTCCGCATCTGTTTGCAGAGCTTTGGCAAGACGCGGCAGTTGGTCTGTTTCGGGTGCGAGCTGTTTCGGATTCGCCCAAATACTGTCAACCGGGGTCGACAACGCGAGCGGCTCACCATCGCGATCGGTAATCGCACCGCGATGAGCAACTATCTCGGCGTGTCGCAAATGCCGCGCGTCTGCTTTTCGGTTCAGAAAATCGCGATCAAGCACCTGTAATTTCGCTACTGCGCCGACGAGCACGATGGCAACCACAATGAAGCCCATCGACAAAACGCTGCTACGCATTCTGTAGCGCCGAACCACGTCAGCCTTTTTTTCCGATTTGCGACTCATCGTACCGCCACCGCCGAGGTTTCCGTTTGTTGACGCTCCAGCAGCAACGCTAACTCTTCGCTCATCGGCTCCAGACCAACAAAACGAAAATCACCAGCATCGGTAATCAAAAACACCTCATGTGCTGCCGGTCGGTAAAGGGACAGTGACGTTGCGGCTTTTTTCTCAATCAAACTGTGCGCAGCGTAGGTACTCTGCTCTAGCTGTAACTGCACCCATTCTTCGTTAAGACTGTCACGCTCGCGCGATAACGTTTGCAGCTCGACGAACAGACGGCGCGACTGATGTTTGGTATACGCCAACGCAATCGCCGTAACGCACAACGCCAGCAACAGGATTACGATCAAGCTCATACTGACGCTCTCGGCGTTGCCACTGCGGGACTTCGACAACACACTCATCGCGCCCGCTCCCCGACGCGCAAGCGCGCGCTTCTCGCGCGTGGGTTTCCAGCGACTTCAGCGTCATCTGCGACGCGCGCCTTGCCAATGATTCGCATCAACGGTTGAGCATGCTCGGGGACATCGGGTAACCCGCGATAAACTGGGTCTTCCGCAGACTGCGCCCGCAGGAAGCGCTTCACCGGTCGATCTTCTAATGAGTGGAACGTCAAGAAACACACGCGCCCGCCAACCGCCAACACATCGACGACTGAGTCCAAAGCATCGCCAATTTGGCCTAACTCATTATTGATTCGCATCCGAATCGCCTGAAACGTGCGGGTAGCGGGGTGACGCGTTGATCGAGCACGTACACGTGCAGGCGTAGCAGCCTCAACGATACCGGCTAACTGCAATGTCCTTGTAATTGGCGCTTTGTCGCGGGCGCGCACAATGGCCCCGGCAATGCGCGCCGCTAACCGCTCCTCGCCAAGACGCTGGATATCGCGGCGCAGTTCAGACTCGCTGATATCGGCAACGTAGGCTGCAGCGGTAAGTACCTGATCACTATCCATGCGCATATCGAGTGGCCCATCGCGCAAAAAACTAAAACCGCGATCTGCCTCGTCCAACTGCGGTGACGACACGCCAAAATCAAACAACAAACCGTCAACGCGACCGCCAGCCACTGCATCGTCAACCACGGCGCGCAACGTCGAAAACGGCGCGTGGCGAATCGTGAAACGCGGCTCGTCAGCAAATCGCGCATGCCCTGCCGCAACCGCGTCGCTGTCGCGATCCAGTGCGATCAATCGACCATTGTCTCCGAGTCGCGCAAGGATCGCCGCACTGTGGCCGCCACGGCCGAACGTCGCATCCACATAGCAACCATCCGGACGTATCGACAGCCCATCAAGCACGGCGTTTAACATGACGGGTAAGTGTTGGTCAGTCACAGCGTCAACGTCTCCAGCACCGACGACAGCGACACGTTGTCATCGTCCTCTTCCAGCCAACTTGCGCGTTTTTCCGTCCAGGTCGCCTCGTCCCAAAGCTCAAACTTGCGACCCTGACCAACCAGCATCGCGCGCTTGTCGATCGAGGCGAACTCGCGCAGCACTTTAGGTACAAGCACGCGACCTTGCGCATCCATTTCCATATCTTCGGCGTGACCGAGCATCAGTCGCTGCAGCCGACGCGCCTGTTTATCCAATGCAGGAAGACGATCGAGCTTTCTTTCGATATCCTCCCAATCAGGCATCGGATAAATGAGGAGGCAGTAATCTCGATCAATCGTCGCCACCAAGTGGTTTTCGCAACGCGCAGCGATACGCTCGCGATAGCGCGTTGGAATCGCCATACGACCTTTTGCATCGAGCGTTACTTTGGATGGACCACGAAACATTGAATTAGCGTCGGAAACCCCGTTTTTCCCACTTATCTCCACTTTTCATCAAATATAGGGAGCAGCCTTTTTTGCGTCAACCAAAACGGGTAATTACTCTTGTGAGACAGTTACTTAGGCGCCTTCCTGCAGCAAAGTACGCTGTTTTCGTGATGACATAAGCCGCTAAAATTCAGCGCCTTACGGCATATAGCTAAACCACCAATAAAATGACCGTCGGTAACTGGCGACAAACCGTCATCGGTGCATTTTTGCGCAAACACCTATCTAGAGCACTCTGCAGCGAAGCGGAAGAACCCAAAATAGCCGCTAAAAGTGGCGAAAATATGCGGAAATTCGTTTAAATGGTGGAAACTCTCGGACTGAGAGAAAAGGGAGCCGGCCTGTAAGCCGGGTTCTGTCAGGGACAATCATTCATCTGCGCACCATGTCGCCATGATGCTGTAGCGACCTACCCGGGAGCTCGCTCGGAACCGGCGATGTGGCTTTCACCACTGCTCCCCTATTTGGTCTTGCTCCGGGCGGGGTTTACCTTGCCACTGCTGTTACCACCAGCGCGGTGCGCTCTTACCGCACCATTTCACCCTTACCATGCAGAGCATGGCGGTCTATTTTCTGCTGCACTTTCCGTAGGCTCGCGCCCCCCAGGCGTTACCTGGCGCCCTGTCCGATGGAGCCCGGACTTTCCTCCGTGCACGAATGCACAGCGATTGCCCGGCCGACTCCCGAGCCGAACATTAGGCTATGCGTGTCAGCGCGGCAACAGTGCACAGTACAGCTAACGCTCCTGCTGCAGATTGAGCGCCACTTGGTACAGCGCATTACGCGGTTGATCCGTCAGTTTTGCGGCGATTCGCGCAGCAGATTTGACCGGCACGCCCTCATCAAGCAACACGCGGAGCATGACCTGCGCCGCGCCTGCGTCTTCCGCGGCCTCGGTATTCCCAGCGATCACGACCACAAACTCACCTTTGAGCGGCACGGCGCCCGTCGCAACCGCCTGGCGAATCGTTGCTAATGTGCCTTCAACGGTTTGCTCATGCATTTTGGTGAGTTCACGCGCAAGACATGCGGCCCGCTCACCGCCAAAGGTGTCGATCGTGTCGATGAGCATGCCCTCGATGCGATGCACCGATTCGTAGAACACCATGCTGCGCGGCTCCGCACGGAGCATTTCCAAGCGCTGCAATCGTGCCTTCATTTTCGACGGCAAAAAACCTTCGAAACAAAATCTGTCTGTCGGTAAGCCTGACACACTGAGCGCCGCAATGATCGCGCACGGACCGGGCACGGGCGACACAACGACGCCAGCGGCGCGCGCTGCCCGCACCAGCCTAAACCCCGGGTCGCTGATTGTTGGCGTTCCAGCGTCGGAGACAAGCGCCATGTGCTCGCCGCGTTGCAGTCGCTCGACCAAGTGTGCCGTTGCCTCCGTCTCGTTATGGTCATGCAACGCAAAAAGCGGCTTTTTGATGCCAAATTGCTGCAACAGGCGCCCGCTGCGACGCGTATCTTCTGCAAGAACAAGGTCGGCAGCGTCGAGTGCTTCGCGCATGCGCTGCGAGGCATCCGCCAAATTGCCAATCGGTGTGGCAACGATATCAAGCCGCCCCGGCCTCTCACTCACGTGTGCACCCTGCGATTGGCATAGGCGCGGTATACTTTAACGACGAACAACATACGAACACTGTGGTCTCACTTAGCATCTCAGTGCTCGATCCTGACAAACACGATGACAAGATGCCAACACTATGAACGCTAACCATCTCGCTAAACACTCGAACGCAGCGCGCAACCCATTGCATGTCGCGCGTCGCTGGTTTGTTGCATGCGCCGTTGTCTGTTCGCTGTTGTCGGGCTGCGAATCAATTCCTGGCAGCACAGGCAGTCTTTCGGCAACGCGCGCAGAACGCCTGCTGATGCGTGGAGACTATGAACGGGCGGCCGTGCAATTTATGCAACTCGCCGGGTCGGTTTCTGGCAGCGCTCGTGACCCGTACTTGCTTGGTGCGGCCGATGCATGGATTGCGGCGGGTGACAGCGCCCGCGCCCGCGCAGCGCTTGATCAAGTGAGCACACCACCTGCCGCGGACATCCGTAACCGCTGGCATATCGCGCGGACCAGCCTGTTCACCCTCGTGGGAGATGGCCCTGCCGCCATCGCAGCGCTGAGCGAGATTGACAAGAACAGCCTGTCGCTCGACGAGCGAATTCGCGCAGAGGCCGCGCGCGGTTCTGCGCTGTTTCTTGTCGGCAAACCTGCAGACGCCATCGCGACACTGCAGCAACGCGAAATCTGGCTTGGCAGCACAGCCGAAGTCGCGGCGAACGATCAACTTATCTGGGATGGACTGTTGCAAAGTGCGCCCGATGCGCTGCGTGGTGCATTACAAGATGCGACGGACATTGGCATTGCCGGTTGGCTAGCACTGGGTCTTCTCGCCGACGGCACGCAACCCGGTGGCCCACAACGCGGACTCGCCGGCTGGCAACGACAGTACCCGGGCCATCCGGCACTACGGCACGTTGTTCCCGGTATAGATGCAGTCAACGCCAATGCGATGAATGGCATGCCGTCGCGTATCGCGGTGTTGCTCACCTCCAGCGGGCGCAGCGCTATCGTCGGCCAAGCCGTACGAGACGGACTCCTCAGCGCCTATGCACAACGCTATCGCGGCCAACTCAATGCGCCGACGATTACGATGTATGACATTACCGAAAACGGCGCGACCATTGCCTATCAACAAGCCATCAATGAAGGCGCGCAATTCATCGTCGGTCCGGTATTGCGCAGTGCTGTAGAAGAACTGGCCGCCTATACCGGCCCCACCGTCCCAACACTGCTACTGAATTACCCAACAACGCAGCTCCCGTTACCCATTGACTTCTTTTGTTTCGGGCTTGCGCCGGAAGATGAAGCGGCTGCCGTTGCGATGCGCGCCTACGCCGAGGGGCACCGACGTGCCGTTGCACTCGTCCCGGCCAGCAACTGGGGCGAGCGCGTGTTACAGGCATTCAATCGTGAATTCACGGCGCTGGGTGGCCAAACGCTGACGTACGAACAATACATCGGGTCGGAGACCGATCACAAAGACGAAATCCAAAGAGCGATGCTGCTCACTGACAGCGTCAGTCGCTATCGCAACATTCGCGCAACCCTCGGCGGTACGCTACAGTTTGAACCGCGACGACGCGACGACGCAGACTTCATTTTCATGGCGGCCAACGCCGAAAGCGCACGTCGGCTAAAGCCGCAATTCAGGTTTCACTACGCCGGTGATTTGCCAGTCTATGCCACCTCAAACGTGAATGACGTAAAACGTCGCCGACCGGATACGGACTTAAACGGCGTGCGTTTTACGGACATCAGCTGGCTCGTCAAACCACTGCGCGACGAGCCGACACCGCTCACACTGTTACGCGACTATTTTCCTGCCGCGAACAGTCAGCCCCGCCTTTTCGCACTTGGCTTCGACGCACTTGGTGTCGTTGCACATATTGCCGAACCACTGTCCCCGGACACGCAAGAAGGGGAGCACAGCGAATGGCAAGGCGCGACAGGCATGCTCTCTCTCGGCAGGAACGGCCATGTGCGGCGTCAAACTGATTGGGCCGTTTTTGCGTCAGGCGAACCTGCGGCACTCGATGTCCTGCAGTTGCCGCGACCAACCTTCGAACGCGTGTTAGTAGCACCACAATCAATCAGTGACGATGCGCCGCCGCCGAACGACGACTAAGCAACCAGGCAATACTCAACGTCAACGCGATGGTGCGATGGCTGAGCAACTCGCCGCGCAACACGTAACCGATCACGGTGTCTCAATTGTCACGCGCAACTTTCGTTCACGCCTCGGTGAAATCGATCTTGTGGCGCTCGACGAACCGAACCTCGCATTCATCGAAGTACGTTATCGCGGTATTGCGTCACTTGGCTGCGCCGCTGCGAGTGTCACAGCGCACAAACAACGTCGAATCCTGCAAACAGCGCGGTTCTTTCTCAGTAGATTCCCACAATGGCATGCGATGCCCTTGCGTTTCGATGTGATTGCTATCGATCAGGTCGATCAAAACGAGCACACACTGAACTGGATCCGAAACGCCTTCGATGCCAGCGCGATGCACTAACGACGCGACGCTACTCGCAGGCTTCGCGTTCAGATAACATAGACCGAAATTTAACTGCTGGCGCACGACTATGTCCGACCTACAACGTATCAAAGACCACTTCAGCGAGAGCGTCGAAGCCAAACAAGCGTCGGCGCTCGTGTTACCCGATGCGCTGTTACAGGCTGCAACTCTAATGAGCGACGCGATCAGGAGCGGCGGCAAGATCATGTCATGCGGCAATGGTGGGTCAGCCGGAGATTCACAACACTTCTCTTCAGAGCTGTTGAATCGTTTTGAAATGGAGCGACCAGGCTTACCGGCGATGGCGCTGACCACGGACACCTCGACGCTGACATCAATCGCCAATGACTACGCCTATGAAGACATATTTTCAAAACAGGTTCGCGCATTGGCGACGTCAGCCGACGTGTTGCTTGCGATCTCGACATCGGGTAACTCAGAAAACGTCTGCCGGGCAATCGCTGCCGCCCACGAAGCAGGCGCGCGGGTTGTCGCATTGACAGGTCGTGACGGCGGAAAAATGCGTGCGTTACTGAGCGAAGAAGACTGCGAGATCTGCGTGCCTAGTCCGAGGACGGCCCGGATTCAAGAAGTTCACCTACTGGCGATTCACTGCCTGTGCGACATCATCGATCAGCAGGTCATCGTCGCAGCCGAGCGATAACCCAGCACCGCAAACCGCTATTTGACGAGTTTGAGGTGCGGCGTCTTGTTGCCGCTAGTGTCAGTATCTATTGGATCAGGATCGTCCTGATCATCACCGTCCGAAAAGACCATGCCCTGGCCCGTTTCTCTTGCATAAATCCCGAGCACACTGGCAATCGGCACTTGCACTTCGAACGGCGTGCCACTGAATCGCGCCTTGAACGAAATAAGCTCATTGGCGAGCTGCAAACCATGTGCCGCTGAGTAACTGATATTCAGAACAATACGCCCATCTTTGACATGCTCCGACGGCACCGCGACGTGTTCCTGGGTAGCATCAACAACAAGATGCGGTGTATGCCCGTTATCGCTCATCCATTCATGCATCGCGCGGATGAGATACGGGCGTTTCGACGTCGCGTTTTGCTCTGAGTCCGACACAGACTACAGTCGCATTTCCTGTTCTAACTCAGTCAGGCTTGCGCGGAAAGACGGCCGCGCAAACATACGCTCCATATACGCATCGATCGCTTCGCCACCTTTGCCAAAGTCGATGTTGTACGACGACAAACGCCACAGCAACGGCGCAACGCTGGCATCAACCAACGAGAACTCGTCGCCAAGGAAGAACTCTTTTGCGGCGAAAACATCGGCACTGGCCAACACGCTTTCTTTAAGAATCTTGCGCGCTCGAGTGGCTTGCTTCTTCTCCGCGGCTTCTTCGATCTGTTCAGCCAACTTGTACCAGTCGTTTTCGATCCGGAACAAGGCCAAACGGAATTTCGCACGCGTGACGGGGTCAAACGGCAACAAAGGCGGGTGTGGGAAGCGCTCATAAAAATATTAGACGATAACCCGGGAGTCGTACAACACCACATAACGAT
>JBCBZK010000103.1:0-12618 GCA_039815365.1 Pseudomonadota bacterium
CGCCTGGCAGAATCCAACGCTCTACAGAACAATTCGCTGCTTTGATGCGCGAGCTATGCAAACGCAACGGTGGCACTTTCGTCGCACTCACCGATCGCCGCTAACCGTTGTCATCCATCACGCAACCGATCGTTCACGTCCAGGGCGTGCGCCAAGGCGGTCAGGAGGATGCCGATAGTCGCGTGAACCGAATGGCGCCTACCCAAACGCACGATTCGCCACATTTGATACACAAACCGTCAGCAGCTACCACGAGTTGAGCACTTTGCGGCGTTCAAATAGTACCCGTCAACAACATACGCGCTGAGGCGCAGGACGGGAGATTGAAATGAAACGTTTTTTACTGAGTGGTGCTGCGGTTGCTTTGGTTGCGATGACGACGCAAACGGCGCATGCCGAAGACAGTTCAAAAGAAGAGGCAACTGGCGTCGGTGCGGGCCTTGTGATTGGTGCGGCGGCAGGCGGTCCACCGGGCGCCATTGTCGGCGCTGCGATCGGGGCACTGATAGGTGATCGTCTGCACAAGAGCAAGGAAGAGATCGTCGCATTGGATACGCAGTTGGAAGGTCGAAACACAACGATCGATACGTTGTCCGGTGAGCTTGCGAGTCAGCGGCGAGAAGCACGTCAGATGCGCGAGGAACTTACCATCATCGACAGTAGTGGTGCGCGTGAGTTACACGTTCTTTTGAACAAAGGTCTTACGTTCACCGTGCCGTATCGGACCGACGATTCGACCCTGCCGATTGAGGTAGAGCAACGTCTCGGCGGAATCGCCGCGCTGCTCGCATCGACGCCAGGTCTGAGCGTTCAGATTGATGGTTATGCTGATCCGCGTGGCAGCGATGCGTACAACGAGGAGCTGTCTCTAGCACGCGCAGATAATGTCAAAGCGTTGCTGACGTCTGCCGGGTTGAGTGCGGATCGTATCGAGGCGTATGGCCACGGCGAGCGCGGTGATATCGCTTCAGGCACTCAGCAGGATATCGATCAGCTCGCGTTGGATCGTAGAGTCACCGTAACGTTCTATCGTGACGGCGAGCAAACAGTCGGTGTTGCCGCGACAGACACCGATCAATAGGTCTGTGAAAACGCTCGGCTGGCTTGCGGCGCGAGCTGATGCCTTTCACAATGACGGGGTGCCGGCGATTGCTGGCACCCTTTTTCGTTAGGAGTGGCTATTCGTGTTGTCGAGTAAAGAGTTGTCTGTCCGTACGCTTAGTGAGCGCAAGTGCGAACCGTGCGAGGGTGGTGTTGATCCATTGGATGAGCACCAGAGTCATGAGCTCCTTGCGGCTTTACATGACGACTGGCAGTTAAACGTGCACAAAACCGAGATTGCGCGTGAGGTGCATTTTGCCGGTTACCACCGAACCGTGTCTTTTGTGAATGCGGTTGCCTGGATCGCAAATACCGAAGGGCACCATCCGCTGTTGTCGTTCGGTTATGGCAAGTGCACGGTAATCTGGACAACGAACGCGATTAATGGATTATCTGTGAACGATTTTATCTGCGCTGCGAAAACCGATCTGTTGCTTGATGCGATTTGAATGACGTGCAGCGCTGATTAGACATCTACCGCACATGCATGCAACGATGCCGCGCATTCTGACTGTTTTGTGAGTGCTCCTATGAACCATCGACGCTTTGCAATCACCATCTGCGTGCTATCGGCATTAACCTTTGTAAGCGCATACGCCGACGAAGTGCGGGGATTTGCGATTAGCGCAGGTATCGGGCCATCGACTATTGAAGATGTCGATGGCGATGAGACCTTTTCCGGTGACGGGTTTGGATGGTCCATTGACCTTGAATATCGCGTATCGCAGTACTTCGCACTTGGACTTGGCGTGATGTCCTTTGGCGAAGCGGACGACTTTTTTGAAGGCGCGGATGTGTCGCTTGAAGCGGGGGCCACCAACTTCTTTGTGCGCGGGGTGTTGCCGGTGACAGACAGTATTGAATTATACGGTCGTCTCGGTTCGGCGATTTACTCTACGGATTCGAGGTTCTTTGATTTAGGAGAAGGCCCGTCATATGCCGTTGGTATTGATATCGGGCGGCAGGAGCACTGGTCATTTCGCATTGAAGGTTTGCGGATCGACGGCGAGGATCGCGAAGATGGATCGCTGATCACGGCGGGCGTGTCGTACCTGTTTTAGATCGGACCGGTGATTTTGCGCGTGGTCGCGATGTTATTGCTCTGCGGCGAACTTTGACACGTCAGGCATCATTGGCAAGCTAGGTGTGTTGAAACTTGGCATAAACGGTTCTGGCCGATGGATTCCGAACCCCTGAATATAGTCGACACCCAACTCTGTAACGACACGCAGAATTTCATCGTTCTCAACATACTCGGCGACGGCTTTTAAATTCATCGCATGTGCGATATCGATGATTGATTTGACGAAAATCCGATCGCTTTCCGCCTTATGGATTTCACGAATGAAATGACCATCAATTTTCAGATGATCGACCGGTAGTTTTTTGAGATGTGAGAACGATGACAATCCGGTCCCAAAGTCATCAAGCGCGAACTTGCAGCCCATGTCATGTAGCTTCTGCATCAGCCGTTGTGCTTCGGATATGTTGCGAATCACAGCGGTCTCGGTGATCTCAAAGTTGATCAACCCGGGTTGTATTGGCGAGTTCGTCATTTCGTCGATGAGAAAGTTAACAAACTTCTCATCGCCGACACTGGCACCGGATAGATTTACCCAGTATTGGCGCTCGCTAGCATCGAAGGCGCTGTGCACATAGATATTCTTGATGAGATTCTTGACGACCCATTCATCAAGTTTGGTCGCGAGTCCATAACGCTCAGCTGCTGGCAGGAAAGCGCCAGGTTGAACAAAAGAGCGGGTCTCGTAATCCCGCAACCGCAACAGAATTTCGATGTGCTCTGGCTCGACCGACAAAGAATTCGCTGGCTGTATCGCTTGCCCGTAGAGAATAAACTGGTCTTTGTTGATCGCCTCATTGATGCGTTGTGCCCAGCGGACTTCGCCGCGATGTTCGCGCAGACTTTCGTCCGACACTGACGCAAGGTGTACGCGATTGCGTCCCGCATTCTTGGCGGCATAACACGCAGCATCAGCTGTCTGCTTAATATCTTCGAGGCTACCGAAATCTTCATTGAGTGGCACGGCACCAATGCTGACGCCGATTTGGTGCACCTCGTTTTCCCAGCTGAAACGTAAGCTGTCGATCTGGTGGCGGATAGATTCAGCTATCTCGAGTACTTTCTCTTGCGGGCAGGATTGTAGAATCAGGGCGAATTCATCGCCGCCGAGTCGGCCTGCGGTATCAATGTCGCGAATGTTCTCGCGAATAATTTCAGTCACGTGTTTGAGGAGTGCGTCGCCCGCCGCGTGCCCCGATGTGTCATTGACGATTTTGAATTGGTCGAGATCCATAAACAAAAGGAACGTCGGATGGTTGCCGCGCGCCGCAGTGGCGTGCGCGTTTTCGAGTGCGAGCTGAAAGGAGCGGCGGTTGGACAGTCCCGTGAGTGTGTCAGTTTCCGCGAGCTCTTTGAGTTGAGAGGTTCGTGCTGCAACACGTTGCTCAAGTTGCTGGCGCTCGTAGGCGAGGGCCTCGACGGCTGATGCGCGCTCGACGTTTGATGCGCGCAGGAACAAGCTGGTACACACCACAACGACACCATAAAGCTGTGCGGCGAGAAATGTGCCTTCTGACGGGTTTTGAATCGCCGAGAGCATCACAACAAGAGAGCTGATTACGGTGAGGCACATCAGAAAGACGCTGACGCGTGATTGATGATTGAAAGCAAACCAGATACACATCGGCATAGTGAGCAGTACCACGGGGAACTGGCCAAGGTCATCGGGCAACAAATGCACGGTTGCCCAAAGCAGAGGTTGCACTGCGATGAACAAAAGGGTTGGGGTTTTTGATTCCTGCCACAGGCTTTTGACGTTGGCCGCGATGGATGACGCAGTGTTGCGGTGCAGGGTCATCAGCATTGGCGCAATCAGTAGCGTCCCGGTCAGGTCAGAGAAGAACCAACGCCATGTGATGAGAGCGGCGCTCTGCAAAGGCAAACCAAAGCTCAGTATGACGGCGGCACTGCCAATCGCGGCGGCGATGATGCTCATGAGTCCAGCCAGTAGAGAGATGAACATCAGCGTATCGCGTAGCGTCAGCAACGCATTGGTACCGCCTCCCTGGCGTTTGTAAAGCGTTACGGCAACGTAACACGCGATCGTGTTGGCGCCATTGCCCCCCAGCATCATTGTCCAAGGCAGATCCTGGAATATCAGCGAATAGCTTAACTGCGACAAGAACACAGTGGGTAGCGCTCGGTTGCCGTAACGCAACGTAATCCACACCGATATTCCAGCTGCTGGCCAGATAGTCACAACGGATTCGTCGGCGAACCCAAGCTTGAACGACGCGACGATCATCAGGAAAGTCGCCACACCAAACAGCGTCAGCGGCAGCCAGCGATTATCCCGGACGATCGGGTCGTCGGAAAAGAGTATATCTGACTGTTTGTCATTCATTAGGCGAAGCCTGGGCGAATAGAGAGCGTCTAGGGGTTAGCGGCTGCACAGCACATGTCTTTAACAGCGGTCGAGTGACTGTCGGGTTAGCAATGATGTCTGGTGATAGGCAATGGAGTTGGTGTTGGTAACTCATCGACGCTACGCTTGGAAATCAGGGAATTGCCAGATGCTTATTGGAGAGAGGCGATGAGAGGATTGAGACGCGCGATGACAGCGTGCACATTAATGCTAGCGGTGATGCCAATTGCGGCTACAGCGGCTGATGCAGATATCGCGAAAGCGGTTCGAGGCCTCACAGCACAAGACGGGCTGTTTACGGTCTATTCGTCTGACCATGGCGGGGTGCTGCATGCACGTGTCCCGAAGCCTGATGCATCTGGCGTCATCGGCCAATATATTTATGCAAGCCGTTTGCGATCAGGGTTAGGGTCGAACCCCGTAGGGCTGGATCGTGGCGCAGGTGACTTCGGCCGCGTGGTCACGCTACGTCGCGTTGGTGATAGGGTGATTATTGAGGCAGATAATCTCGACTATCGCGCGCAGACCAACAACGCCGATGAGCGTCGCGCCGTCCGTGAGTCGTTCGCAACATCAATACTGTGGTCCACCGATATTGTGGCGACTGGCTCTGACGGTAGTCTGTTAATTGATCTTGGATCATTCGTTGTCCGCGACGAGCTTGGCGTCGCGGCGCGGTTGCAGCAGGTCGGCCAAGGTAGTTTCACACTGGACCCAAAGCGCAGCTTTGTTGCGCGTGAGCAGTTGGCGTTTCCCGACAACGTGGAGCTGGAAGCTGTTTTGACGTTTAGCTCATCCGGCGACGGTGACGAGGTTCAGCAGACAGCGCCCGATGCCCGCGCAGTGACGCTAACCCTGCATCACTCTTTTGTGCGCCTGCCGGATGATGACTACGTGGTGCGCAAGTCTGATCCGCGCAGCGCTGTGATTGACATGTTGTTCTATGATTTTAGCCAGCCACTCGCGGCACAGTTGCCGCAACGCATGGCCAGACGGTTTCGATTACAGAAAACGGATCCGTCGCTAGCGCGCAGTCCGGTCAAGAAACCGATCACGTTTTATATCGACTCCGGCGCGCCGGAACCGATTCGAACGGCACTGGTTGAAGGCGCCATGTGGTGGGCAGAAGCGTTCGAGGCGGCAGGCTTTGAGGCTGGCTATCAAGTCGCTATTTTGCCACCTGAGGCGCACCCGCTCGACATTCGCTACAACGTCGTGCAATGGGTACACCGGCAAACGCGCGGTTGGTCTTATGGCGGAGGTGTCGCCGATCCGCGTACCGGTGAGATGTTAAAGGGACACGTGATCCTTGGCAGTCAACGGGTACGACAGGATCGAATGATTTTTGAGGGGCTTGCGGGGCGGGCCAAGACCGGCACTGATCTTGCCGATGATCCCTTGCGCATGTCGCTGGCACGTATTCGTCAACTCGCGGCTCATGAGATCGGTCACTCGTTGGGTTTCAATCACAACATGGCAGCGAGCAGTAACGATCGCGCATCAGTCATGGATTATCCGGCGCCGTTAGTGACGGCAACTGATGGTGAGTTGGATTTCTCCGACGTGTATTCCGTCGGTATGGGCGCATGGGACTTGTTCACGGTGGCCTGGTTATACAAAGAATTTGCGCCAGGCATTGAGGTGAACGAAGCGCTTGATGCGATGGTTGTCGACGCGTATGCATCGGGTTTACGCTTCGTTGCCGATACCCATTCGCGCCCGGTGGGCGCTGCGCACGCACATGGCAGTTTGTGGGACAACGGCAATGACCCGATAGAGAGTCTGACGAACGTGATGACGGTGCGCGATATTGCGCTTGCCGATTTCAACGTGGATCGACTGTCGACCTATCAAAGCACGTCTGACTTGCAGACCGTGTTCGCGCCGATTTATCTATATCACCGCTATCAAGTGCTCGCCGCCACGAAGCTGATCGGCGGCTACACCTTCAATTATGGGCTGGTGCGTGACGGTGCTGACGCGGTGACACCGGTCGCCAATCCGAAGCAACGGCAGGCGCTGGCCGCTGTTCTGGCAACGCTGCAGCCATCAGTGTTGCGTGTGCCACCGCGTCTGCAACGCTTGATGCAACCGCCCTTGCAAGACTGGGAGCCAGTGCTTGGCAGAGAACGGGTGGCTTCACGATTAGGGCCAGTGTTTGATCCTCAGCATGCAGCCGGGGTTGCCGCCAACCTTACGCTGTCAGGCTTGTTGCACCCGCAGCGATTGGGTCGAGTGGCGCTGGCACACGCTACGGACAGCCGTTTTCTCAGTGTGGCTGAGCTGCTTCGTCAAACAGCAGCGGTTGCTTTCGACGGCAACGTAGTAGCGGGTACCGACGGTGCGGCGCAGTTAGCTGTGCAGGAGCAACTGATACGACACTTGATTGCGATCGACGGCAACATCGCAGCGGAAGTGTCAGTACGCGCCGATGCGCGCGCTGCTTTGGCGGACATTGGTGCGCAGCTGCGCAGTCGGTCACGAAGCGCGCAGCGCACGTCGACGCGGACCTGGCTGGCGAATCAGATTCGTCAGTATCTGGACCGTGGCGTGCTGCCCGACAGCGGCGCATCATCGACGGTAAGTGTGCCGCCAGGCAGCCCAATCGGCGCCGATTCATGTTGGCACTGCGACAGCGCTGAGTTGTTGCGCTGATCGTCCCGCAGGTCACATAGTTGTCACGGATTTGAGGCACAATTGGTCAATGGCGCAGTGCAAGCCACGTTTCTTTCATCTTGGAGCAATAATGAACATAACAATTCGTTCCCACCGGCTTTTGTCGGTCCTTCTACTGGCATTGACGTGCCTTACGCTGAGTGCATGGTCCAGTACCGTTCGTGCGCAAGATATCGTCATCAGTGGCGTCATCGACGGACCATTGCCGGGAGGATTGCCAAAAGCGGTCGAATTGTATGTGGTCAATGATGTGGCGGACTTGTCGTCATGGGGCATTAGCTCGGCTAACAACGGCGCCGGGCCAACAGGTGCACCGGAGTTCGTATTCGGCGCCGGTGGGGCGTCTGCCGGAACGTATTTGTATGTGGTGAGTAATGCCGACGCATTCGTCAACTTCTTCGGTGTTAGCAGCGACAATGTGAGCAACGCGGCATCGATCAATGGTGACGATGCAATTGAGCTTTTTAACAATGGTGTTGTTGCAGATGTCTTTGGCGATGTCGCTGTTGATGGTAGTGGGCAGCCTTGGGAATATCTCGACGGTTGGGCGTATCGCGTAAGTGGTACCGGTCCCGATGGCGCGACGTTTGCGCTGGGCAACTGGACGTTTAGTGGGCCCAATGCGTTGGACGGGGAAACATCAAATGCAACAGCGGCAGTACCATTCCCGATTGCATCATTCGCGTTGGCTTCTGGTGACAGCGCGCCACGTGTTGTTGCGACATCCCCGGCCGCAGGTGCCAATGATGTCGCGACGGACGCAGGTTTGTCGGTTTCGTTCAGTGAACCTGTCAACGTTGCAAGCGATGCTTTTTCGCTCACCTGCGATACAACCGGTACGCAAATCCTCACCGTTGAGAGTGCGGACAACACAGTATTTTCGCTGACGCCAGGTAGCCCTTTTGAAGCGGGTGAGACTTGCACTTTGCGAGTCACTGCATCTGCAGTGACCGATGTTGATGTCGATGACCCACCCGATGCGATGACGGCAGATGTTGTGATTGAGTTTGGGATTCAGTCAGATTTGCTGGAAGGCGTGATCATTAACGAGATCAATGCAGATCCAGATACGTCGTTAGGTGACAGCAACGGCGACGGCGTCGCCAACTTCGGACAAGATGAATTTGTCGAAATCGTCAATACGACGGGCGCTGCTCTTGACCTGACCGGCTGGACGTTGGCGGATGGTTTCGGTATTCGACATGCATTCCCCCGCAGGGACGGTCGTCGCCGATGGCTGCGCGATAGTCGTGTTCGGCGGCGGTGAGCCTGCGGGTGCCTTCGGTGGCGCAGTGGTCCAAGTGGCAAGTGGTGGATCTCTGGGTCTCAACAACGGTGGCGATACCGTGACATTGAACAACGGTGTTAACGATACCGCGGTGCTGGCGTACGGCAGCGCGGGTGGTGCGAATCAGTCGCTCACTCGGAGTCCTGAACTCACCGGCGAGCTTGTGCAACACACGAGTGTCAGTGATGCATTGTTTTCGCCGGGTACCGATGCGCAAGGCGGCACCTTTGCCGGTTGTGATGCACCTGTCAGTGTCGCGACGATCCCTGAAATTCAAGGTAGCGGCGAACGATCTGAGCTCACCGGGCAAACGGTCATCGTCGAAGCCGTCGTCACAGGCGATCTGCAGGACAATGATGCGGATACGCAAAATTCCATCCGCGGGTTCTTTGTTCAGTCGGAAGTGCCAGATAGCGACCCGGCTACGTCGGAAGGCCTGTTTGTGTTCGACGGCAGCAACCCGGACGTTGATGTCAACGTAGGTGACCGGGTTCGAGTCACCGGCACGGTTGCTGAGTTCTTCGGTGAGACGCAAATCGCTTTGAGTAGTGTTGAAGTGTTGGCATCGGGCATCTCAATTGCGCCAACGTCCGTTGCGTTACCTGCGCAAAACGTCATTCTTGGAGAGGACGGCGAGTACATTGCGGATCTTGAGCGATTCGAAGGTATGCTCGTGACGTTCCCGACGACGCTCACCGTCACTGATGTGTTTAATCTTGATCGATTCGGCGAAACGTTGTTGGTAGCCGGTGGTCGTCCATTGCAGTTCACCAATACCAACGCGCCGAATGCTGCAGCGTTTGATGCATATCTGCAGGATCTTGGCAGTCGTAGTGTGATGCTCGACGATGGCCTGACGGTGCAGAACCCTGATCCGATTCGATATCCGTCACCGGGTTTGCCGAATGCACAAGACGCGTCGATCCGCAGTGGTGATACGGTTAATGGTGTGACGGGCAACCTGCGGTACAGCCGCGGTAGTGGTGGGTCAGGCGATGCGATTTTCCGCATCATGCCAACCGTTGAACCGGAGTTTGCGGCGACAAACCCAAGGCCTTCTGCGCCGGTCATCGCCGGTAGTTCATTGACGGTCGCTAGTGTCAACGTGTTGAACTATTTCACGACACTGGATGTCGACGGGGCGCGCTGCGGCCCGTCGGAACTCAGCTGTCGTGGTGCTGATTCGCTGGAAGAGTTTGAGCGCCAACGCGCGAAACTTCTTACGCAACTGGTCGCTTTGGATGCCGACATTCTGGGCCTGGTCGAAATCGAGAACGACGATACGCTCGCATTGGAGTCGGTCGTTGAGGGTTTGAACGCAACGTTTGGTGATGGCGTTTACGGCTATATCAATACAGGTTCGATAGGTGGCGACGCGATTAAGGTGGCTCTTGTTTACCGGACCGACGTGGTTGCGCCGGTTGGCGGTTTCGCGGTTCTTGATGCGAGCGTCGATCCACGCTTTGTCGATAACCGTAACCGCCCCGTTCTTGCGCAAACGTTCAGTGAGTTTGCAACGGCGGGCGTCGTAACGATCGCCGTGAATCACCTGAAGTCGAAAGGTTCGGATTGCGACGATGCAGGTGACCCTGATGTCAACGATGGTCAGGGCAATTGCAACGTGACACGCACACTCGCGGCGATAGCAACGGTCGATTGGTTGGCGGGTGACCCTACCGACAGCGGCGATGCTGATGTCTTGTCGATTGGCGATTTCAATGCTTACCTGCTAGAGGATCCGATTAACGCCTATCGAGATGCAGGCTACATTAACTTGCTGGATTCACTGGATCCGAGCGATGCGTATACGCTGAATTTTGATCGCCAGTCGGGTGCTTTGGATCATGCAATCGCAACACCGAGTCTTGCACCGCAGGTTGTGGGTGTGTCGATCTGGCACATCAACACGGACGAGGCCGATGCGATCGACTATAACCTCGACTTTGGTCGCAATCCGGCGATCTTCAATGGCGCTTTGGCACAACGCGGATCAGATCATGATCCGGTGATTGTCGGGTTAGCACTTAACGGCGATCTGGATGGCGATGGCGTAGACAACGCAAACGATGTGTGTCCCGCGACGAACATTCCTGAAGCATCTCCGACGCGCCGTTTGTTGAATTTTCGCTGGGCGCTGACAGATGCCGATACGTTGTTTGATACCGTGCGCAGCCGTGAAGGGCCGTTCTCAACCAGTGACACGGCGGGCTGTTCCTGTGAGCAGATTCTGGAGCGGACGAGCGCGAAGAAAAACGAGCGCAAATTCGGTTGCAAAACCAGCACGCTACGCGAGTGGATTGCGCAGCAGTAAGTACGTCAAGTGATTGCGGCACGCTCGACGCATTCGGGCGTGTCGCACCTTCGTAGCGAATCCTGGTACGTCATTCGTGGTCGACCTTCTGGACCTGAAAGTGCACACTGTCAGCGCTTTGCATCGTCAGGGGAGTGCGTATGGCAGGTGGGAATCTTTGGTTGACGCTATCGACCTGTGTCGTTTTTATGGCAGTGGTTGCGTGGATCTCGTACATAAAATCGCGCGATGAAGTCAGCACAAAAGACGGTTATTTTCTTGCCGGGCGAGGCCTGACGGGCGTTTTCATCGCAGGCTCCATGTTGTTGACCAATCTGTCAGCAGAACACTTGATCGGACTGAACGGCTCGGCTTACGGCTTCAACATGAGCAGTATGGCGTGGGAGGTCACGGCGGCCGTCGCGACGATCTGCATGGCATTGGTTTTCCTCCCGAGATATCTCGCTGGCGCGTTTACAACGCTGCCGGAGTTTTTGAGCGATCGATTTGATGACGACGTTCGCCGAATGTCGGTCGTCTTGTTCATGGTCGGTTACGGTTTGGTGACAATTCCCTCGGTACTCTATGCCGGCTCCATCGCAGTGTTGCGCCTCTTCGACGTGCCCGAGCTCTTGGGTGTCAGTTATAGCCTCGCGCTGTTTATAACGATTTTGACTATTGGCTGCATCGGTGCGGTTTACGCTGTATTTGGTGGTCTCAAAGCAGTAGCTGTCTCGGATACATTGAACGGAATAGGGCTTCTGATCATCGGCATTGTTGTGCCCGTTTTGGGTCTGATCGCCTTGGGTGACGGCAATTTCTCAGCGGGTTTTTCAACGATCACAACCACCCAAACGCAGAAGCTCAACGCGATTGGTGGACCATCAGACCCGACGCCTTTCGCGACGCTATTCACCGGTATGTTGTTTGCCAATTTATTCTATTGGTGCACCAACCAGTATGTCATTCAGCGCACGCTGGGCGCCGCGTCGTTGGCTGAGGGGCAAAAGGGCGTGCTGTTTTCGGGCTTCTTCAAGGTGCTTGTGCCTTTCATGATGATGATTCCTGGCGTCATTGCGTTTCATTTGTATGGTCCTGGTCTGGCGTCGATCGATCTTGCGTATCCGCAGTTGATTCGTGATGTGCTGCCGTTCTATCTCTCGGGCTTTTTTCTTGCCGTTCTGTTAGGCGCAGTGTTCAGCTCGTTCAACTCCTTGCTCAACAGCGCAGCAACTTTGTTTTGTCTTGATGTATACGCGCCGATGCGTAAGACGCCGGTCAGTGATCGTGACATGGTGCGGGTTGCGAAGTGGGCGAGCGTTGTGATCGCCGTGTTTTCGTTCGCGGTAGCGCCGCTATTACAATTTGCGCCGGAAGGCTTGTGGCAAATCATCAGAATATTCACCGGTTTTTATAATATTCCTGTTGTCGTGATCGTGATTGTTGGCCTGTTTACGCGTCGGGTGCCCGCGATTGGCGCAAAGATCGTTATCGTTTTTCACGTGATTGCCTATGGCCTCGCACGATTTGTGTTCGCCGACGACATCACGCTGCATTTTCTTCACTTGTACGCGGTGCTGTTCGTTTTGGAGGTTGGCATCATGCTGCTGTGCGCTGCGGTGTCACCGCGCGCGACGCCATGGCAATACACGCCACGCAGCAAAGTCAGCATGGTGCCTTGGCGTTTTTCGGTGCCGGTGGCAGTCACGCTGTTCTCATCGGTCGTTGCGCTGTACTTGCTGTTTTCACCGGTAGGTCTCGTCGGTGGCATTAGCGGAGCGTTTCTACCGTTGCTCGGTGTGCTTCTGGCGATTAAC